>CALGAA010000415.1 GCA_937952445.1 uncultured Bacteroidota bacterium
AAATCACCTTGATCCGGTCCTCGCGGTCGTTGCCCAGTCCCACCTGCCCCAGTCGGGTAAGGATGGGGTCCTGGTCATTGTCCACGAGGTAATGCGACAGATATTTGTTGCGATGATTGGAAGACTGAACCAGTTTTTCCGGCTGCTCCATATTGAGCATGACCCGGTTGCGGGGACCGTGTTGGGCCGCCGGGATCAGGATAAAAGCCAGGATTCTCCGCTGCAAGTCATCGTTGTCATTCAATTGTCCCAAGCCCTCGATAAAAACATCGATTCCTTTGTTGCGGAATTCGTACCGCCCGCTAAGCCCTACCAGCATGGGATCCCCTTCCACGGCCTCCCCCATTACCGCTTCAGCCACCCGGACCAACCGTTCCCGGGCTCTCTGGCGTTGATCATCAAAATCTTCGGGGTCCGGCCGGAAATCCAATTCAAAACCGTTGGGGGTAACCAGATCCACCTCCTTCCCCAGCAGCGTAGTGCATTCCCGAGCGGTAATTTCCGATACCGTGGTAAATACATCCGCTTCCCGTGCCGATATTTTTTCCAGCGAGTGCTTCGCCCGTACGTACAATTCCTGCGCTTTCAGTTCCGGGTCGATATCCTCCATGTTGCTGTACAGATCATCCCCCACAGCCGCAATCGTCCGTCCCAAAACAGTCGCATGACAGGTAAAAACATGAGCGATCCGCGGCACGTGTTTTTTGAGATACAACAACCCTGTCCCGGTCATCCATTCCTGAAAATGTGCCACCACATCCTGTTGCGGCGGGATATAAAAATGGGTAAAATGTTCGATGACCCGACCCACGCCGTAGCCAAATACCGCCGGTTCGATGTAGTCCCAATGTCCTGTCAGAGAGTCCAGTTGGTAATCGTCCCAAAAAACGGCCAGGATTTCGTCCTTTTGTTCGATAAAAGGGGTGAAATCCACCAGGATCACCACCGGCTTCCCGACGATCTGCCAACGGCCGATTCGCACGTGCAAACCCGCGGCATGGGCGGCGTTGCGCCATTCCGGAAACAACTGATGGTCTTCGACAAATTCCGGATTCGCATGGGTACTCCGCCATACATCCGGCCCCACGCATATATAATTATCGTGGAGCATCTCCACGCATTTTTTCGCCTTGGTCGTGATCACGGTATGGATGCCCCCTACCTTATTGCACACTTCCCAGCTCACTTCAAATAAATAGTCGGGCTGCTTCATTTGATTTGCCATCTATCGTCATTTAAAAAGTCAAATGCCATCAGGAAACCTGACTTTTGAGGTATTGCAATCTCGCTTCCAATTGGGCAATTTCAGCAGCATGCGGATCATCGGAGGATTTCCCGGCCAGGTGTTTTTCAATTTCGAGTTTGAAATCGGCCAGAATGTTCATGTAATTGATAAAAGCGTCGTAGGGTGAATCGTATGGATTGAAATACTTGTGCACATCCCCGTCGCTAAACCATTTGGTGCACTGGTAGTAAAAATGGTCACTGCCCTGGAGCCGGTCCCAGTCCCGCTGCAATTTGGGATCGGTTACCTCTTTCATCTTGTCCTCCAGTTCGTAAAGCCGGTCAAACGCCTCATCCTGCATTTCGTTCCCGAGCCATGCTGTCAGATCCCGTTCTTCGTCCGCCCAGGAAATGGGGTACTGCACGTGCATCGGTGAAATCGGTTGAAACTGATCAGCCACTTCGGATGGGTTAAGGAAGGCAAAATCGGTATTGGAAAGAACCTGCTCGGGCAGTTTTCTCATAAAATCGAAAATGCCGGTCTCTGCCCACTGATGTTCACCAAAGGTTTCATAATCGAGGAACAAATTGACAATTTCCTCATTCTTATTCAGCGATTTCAGCCAGTGAACGTATTTCTCGGTGGTGAGCGGCCATTCCTTCCAGCCGCGATTGGAAAACCGGAAGGCGATATCATCGCTCAGGGTAAAGTTTTTGAGCAACAATTTGAGTTGCGGGCTGCTCGCGCTGGTATACAGAAAATTGGGGCTCCGCCAGCCGAGAATATGCCGCGCCCCTTCGGTAAGCTGAGCCTTGTACCCCATTTCAGCCACCATATCGCTGATTTCGTCCGAGTAGATCAACTCCGTATTGCGAAACACCTGAGGGGTCTGGCCAAACAGTTCCTCGACCATCGCCACATGGTTCCTGACCTGCCGCTGAAATTCCGTTTTGCTTTTCAGCGAGCTCAGAGAATGCGCGTAGGTTTCCGCCAGGAATTCGACGCAGCCCGTATCGGCCAGTTCGCGGAAAGAATCCAGGACTTCAGGGGCGTATTCCTGCAACTGGCTCATCACGGTTCCGCTGAGCGAAAATGCTATCCGAAACCGGGACCCGTGTTTTTGGATCAATTCGAGCATCATTTTATTGGCCGGCAAATAACAGCGGTCGGCTATCTTACGAAGGATGGTTTCGTTGGCAAAATCATCAAAATAATTGTGATTCTTCCCAATATCAAAAAAGCGATACTGACGGAGTCTGTACGGTTGGTGAACTTGGAAATAAAAACAAATTGCTCTCATGTCTAACCAGGATTTCAGGTGTAAATAAGTGGTTCATATAATTTCTTGACCTCGTGGGCTGCATTTTCCCACTTAAGGGTAAAAACTTCGCTCTTTCCGTGCTGACGAAAGGTCTGCGTCAGGGCGGGGTATTTCAAAATGCCGTATATCGCGTCGGCGATCGCATCGACATCCCAAAAATCAACTTTAATCGCGTGCTCCAGAATTTCGGCAACCCCGGATTGCTTCGAAATGATCACGGGCACGTTGGACCGCATCGCCTCCAGGGGGCTGATGCCAAATGGTTCGGATACGGAAGGCATCACGTACACGTCGCTCATCCGAAACATGGTCGGGACGTCATCCCCTTTGAGGAAACCCGTGAAGTGAAAATTCATCGAAATTCCGAGTTCCGCTACCCGGCGAATCATTTTATTCATCATATCTCCGCTACCTGCCATCACAAACCGCACATTGGGTTCGCGTTCCAATACTTTTTTTGCTGCCTCGATGAAATATTCCGGACCTTTCTGATACGTGATCCGTCCCAGGAAGGTCACGATTTTCTCCGGGGTATACCGCTTGACCTCACCGAGGGAATCCCCTTCCGAAAAATCGACCGCGTTGTGTACGGTAAACACCTTATCCGGCGAAATTCCATACCGGTGAATGACTGTATTGCGTGTCAGATTACTCACTGCGATCACCAGGTCAGCAGCTTCCATCCCCATTTTTTCAATTTGATACACTTCCTGGTTGACATTTTCACCACTTCGATCAAATTCTGTGGCATGCACGTGGATGGCAAGGGGTTTTCCGGAGGCGTTTTTCGCCGCAATCCCTGCCGGATAGGTCAGCCAGTCGTGCGCATGGATTAGGTCAAATTCCTCGCGGTGCCCCAGGCTGGTACCGATCAGGGCATACCGGGCCACTTCACCGAGCAAATCCCCCTTGTATCCACCTGTAAAACTCATTTTCTGATTCCACCGAATGGCGTCTTCAGAGGTCGTTGTCGTAGTGGTGGATTCGTGTAATCGTCGGTACTCCTCGGGGTCCATATAAGGAACCATCGCCGAGGAAACTTCGATGTAGCGAAAATGCTCGTTGTAGTAATGGACATCTTTTTCCATGATCGTAACCGGAACCTCCTCGGCCGATATCAGGGAGAGATCTTCCTGAACCTCATCCCCGTACATTTTGGGCACCACAAAGATGACGTCCACTTCCTGCTGGACCATGCCTCGCGTTAACCCATAACAGGCTGTGCCGAGTCCTCCGCTGATATGAGGTGGAAATTCCCATCCAAACATTAATACGCGCATGATTTAACTTTTCTCTTTTTGTACAAATTTGAGTACCCGGATCACCTCGGCTACACTCCATGCCTGAGAAATCGAACCTTTGGGGCGATGTGGAGGATCTCCGTCGTAAATTTCGGCGATGGAAGCGATTCCGTACGAGGTCATATCCTTTTCAAAACTCGCCAAAACCTCTTCGCTCAGGCGCAGGGTTTCCTCCTGACCGCGAACCCGGATATACGACATCAGAAAATGCCCCAGAAGCCACGGCCATACGGTGCCCTGGTGATAACTTTTATCCCGGGTCGCCTGATCCCCTTTATATTCCCCTATGTAAGCGGGATTTTTGGGCGAAAGCGTCCGCAGGCCCTTGGGGGTATAGAGCTCGGTACGGACCCTGTCCAGAATGTGGCGTTGGTATTCGGCGGGTACGAGGGTATATGGCAGCGATATGGCAAAAATCTGGTTGGGCCGCACGTCAATGTTTTGTCCGTTTTCATCGACATAATCGGCGAGGTAACGACCTTTATCGTACCAGAAAAATTCCATAAAATGGTCTTCGATTAAGGCGGGCACCTCTTTCCATTTCCGCACGAAGGTTTTATCCTCAAATTTTTCAGCCAGGTCCAGCGTAAATCGGATGGCGTTGTACCACAGGGCACAAATCTCTACCGCGTAACCTGTTCGGGCGGTCACCGGCACCCCGTCGATGACGGCATCCATCCAGGTTAGTGCTACGGATGGTTCGCCCTGCCAGATCAACCCGTTGTCGTCCATATGCACCGAATAAAGACCGCCATTTCGGTACGTGTTCAGAATGGTCTTCATGGTCCGGCCATATCGTTTCCATATCATTTCTGGTTGATCATCGACAAGCAGGTATCGTTGGAGTACCCAGAAAAACCAAAGCGGCGCATCTACGGAATTAAAAAGCACTTTATCCTTCACCCCGGTGTTGGGGAAAAAACCATTGTGCAGTTCTTTGATCATCGAATCCAGCACTTTGATGCAGGTTTCTGTATCGCCCAGGCTGAGGGTCAAACCCGGCAACGCGATAAATGTATCCCGGCCCCATCGGCCAAACCAGGGGAAGCCGGCAATGATCTGCGTCATATTGTCGCGGTGCACGATAAACTGCGAGGCTGCATTGCGCAGGCAATTTTCAAAATTATCTTTAGGTGGCCGCTGGGCAATTTCTTTTTTAAACTGGCTGGTAATCGACCGGGTTTTCACCTCTGAGGTGGACACCGACAGGATAACCTGTTCGCCTTCCTTCATGGTGGTTTCAAAAAACCCCGGCACCATCAGATCTTCGTGCCCCGGATAGCCACGTGCGATTTCTTCTTTGTATTCGATATCGTGGTACCATTCTGGTGAGCCGATCCATTTGGTTTTTTTGTTGAGCTGAAGATGGAGTCTTGGAAATCCGGCGTAGAGCCGGAAGGACACCCCGTTTTCCACCACAGTATAGCGCGTATTGGCCACCATATTGGCGTAGGTCAGATCATGGGTTCTGCGGAAGGCCAGGAAAGGTTTCATGCGGATCCGGAGAGGGCTGGAGGCTTTCTCGATCGTGTACCGGATCATGAGGTTTTCCTTTTTATGAGCGAACACCAGTTCTTTTTTCAGGATAATATTTCCCACGCGGTACCAAAGAGTGGGCGTCGGGGCGTATTTGAAATCGATGAGGTATTTATGTCCCCTGGGGCTGTATATTTTCGGGTATTTATGGATACCGAGGTTGAAGCTCCGCTCTTCGGTGATAATGGTTTCATCCAATGCCGAGAGCAGTACGTAGTTCTCATAGCTAAACTTCTCCAGCGGGAGTACCATGAGTCCGTGGTACTTTCTGGTATTGCAGAGCGGCAGGGTAGTACTGAGGTATCCGCCTGCACGATTGGTGCTGAGGATCTCCCGGTTGAGGGAATATTCCAGATTGACGAGTGATTCCTTATCGAATGACAAATAATCCATAGGTAAGTAGGAGGTTTACTGATTCAGATGTAAAAGATAGGAAATGTATGGGAGATCTACTGATTTATTCCAGGATTAATTTTAAGAAGAAAAGAAATTCTTTAATATATTAATTTCCTATAACATATATTACCGTTTGGATGTGCGTGGTGAGATGGATGCGCATGGTCACATGGATGCGCACGGCCGCGGGGATGCGCATGGTGGTGTGGACACGCACGGCCGTGTAGATACGCACGGCCGTGTAGATACGCACGGCCGTGCGTATTTACGATATCATTGTAGATACCCACGGTCACATAGGCACGCAATCACATAGATACGCATGGTCACAGGGATACGCATGGTCACGGGGATACGCATGGTCACAGGGATACGCATGGTCACGGGGATGCGCATGGTGGTGTGGATTGGACTGGTGGTGTGGATTGGCAAACAGACCCATGGATGGGCATGGTCGGATGGGCGTACATACGTATAGTATGGATGTGCGTGGTGAGATGGTTGCACGGCCGTGTAGATACGCACGGCCGTGCGTCTTTACGATAAAACTAATTAGATTTCAATCGATCCTTCCCCCAATTCATTGGATTGTTGATAATATAATTTTTTATTCTTTGATATTCCAGTTGGTTACGGATGATGTGATCGTGGTAATTGGGTTGAAAAAAATGGTTGTTGCGGTGATATTTGGGAATGTTCAATTTTTGCGCATCAATGTAATCGTCGATTTCGGAATTGACCGCCGATTTGAATCCTGCGATAAATGACGAAATTGATTTCGGCAATCGAATGGGTGGATTACGTCTGATAGATATATGATTGTTTTGATTAACGTCATCACCGTCGCCGTGTAGAAACGCACGGCTGTGCGTTTCTACAACGACATCACGACCACCATCATGGCCTTCGGGCACATCGATTGCAACAATGGCGTGAATATGGTTGGGCATAATGACGTATTCATCTAAAAACAATTCCCGGCGAATATCAAATGATTTTAACCATTCTTTTTTTACTATTTCTCCAAATTTCGACAATATCATTTCGCTGTTCCCTATTTTACCTAAAATACAAACCCTTCTCTGGGTGACCAGTGTTATATAATACAATCCGTTGGCTGAATAATTCCAATTCGGCCTTCGGCGTGATGTCGTTCGGTATTTATTTCGAAATTTTTTCATTCCAATACCTGAACATATTTTTAGATTTTAAAATTCGCCCAAATTCTTTTATTTGGAATTTTGGGGGATCCGCATTGACGTATGGATACGCATGGCATGGTCAAATGGATACGCACAACGGTATGGTTGCGTACGGCCGTATGGAAACGCACGGCCTATGGATACGCACGGCCTATGGATAC
>CALGAA010000416.1 GCA_937952445.1 uncultured Bacteroidota bacterium
GAGGGCTGCTTTTTTGGTTACTTTTTTTCAGCAAAAAAAGTAACAGAACCAATTTTATTTTTCACACGTAGTATTTACAAGGTCACTTATAGGAACTTAAGATATCGAAGAAGCCTACTACGTATAGCCTATGCTACATAAGGCTTTGGGGAATGAAGACAGGACGAAAAAGAATCCGTCAGAAGGTCACAAATATCATCACTTATGGAACAGAACTTACTCCCCTTTAATATCTTTTATTTGATCCTTCTCTTCACCCGATGGAGGAATGTAAATCGAAGCTACAATTCCTACCACCAAAGCGGTAGCAATGACAATAAGTGACACCCATGAGGGTAAATGGATAAATTCGATCAACAACATTTTCAATCCAACAAAACCCAGGATAAATGCAAGGCTGTAATTGATTAAATGGAATTTTTCCAGCATACCCACGATGAGGAAGAACATCGAACGAAGACCGAGAATGGCCAGTATATTGGACGAGAAAACGATGAATTCATCTTGTGTGATGGCTAAGATGGCTGGAATGCTGTCCAAAGCAAACATAACGTCGGTCAATTCAATCACAATCAATGCCATAAAAAGCGGAGTGGCATAGGTCTTTCCCATTCGTCTTATAAAAAAATTGTGCCCATCGATGGTCGATACAGCCCGAAACATTCTGGATACCTTCCGATAGGTCCAGGAGGTTTTGGGGTCAAATTCATGATCATCGTTGAGCATCGTGTAGGCGGTGTACAGGAGGAAAATCCCAAATACATAGATCATCCAATCGAATCTGTTGATCAAAGCCACACCGAAAATAATCATGAGAGCACGGAATACTACAGCACCGAGGATGCCCCAGAAAAGTACCCGATGTCGGTACATCTTTGGAATTTGGAAAGCGTTGAAAATAACGGCAATAACGAAAACATTATCAATGCTGAGGGACAATTCGACCAGGTAGCCAGTAATGTAGGTGATCACCGCATCTCCGGGTGTTAGCCCCGTGGGATTGGCAACCATATCATTGGAGAACAACCAGTATATGACCCCCGAAAATAACAGTGCGAGGCTCACCCATACGGAAGTCCATTTTGCCGCTTCCCGGGTCTCAATGACGTGGTCTTCTTTGTTGAAAACACCCAGGTCAAGGGCCAGGCAACCAATAATAAAAAGAATAAATATAATCCAAACCCACATGATGAATTTTTTGCAAAGATAGATATCCTCAAATATCTATGTTCATATTGGGAACCATTATGTAAAAAAAAAATCATACCATATTGATTGCCAAAGAAATACTCACCATTCATTATAATATTTCAATGCCGCATGAAACCACAACTCCTCCATCTATTTCTTAAAGGCAAAATACACCGCAAGTACCAAAAATATGAAGGAATAAATATGATTCAACCTAAACGTTTCGGTGCGGAAAACCAATAGAGTGAATATCGCGAACACGATCAGTGTGATCACTTCCTGGATGACCTTCAGCTGGATTAACGAAAAAGGACCGCCATTTTCAACATACCCGATCCGGTTCGCGGGCACCTGAAAAACGTATTCAAACAAAGCTATTCCCCAACTAATAAATATAATAGATATTAAACCGAGTTTCTGAAATCCATTCCATTCTGAAAATTTCAAGTGGCCGTACCAGGCCAGAACCATGAATGAATTGCTCAGAATCAACAATCCAATTGTCAAGAATGCTTTCATGTACGATGCCTAATTATTTTCAGTTAAAGTTTTGCCAATAGAAAAAGTACTGAAGTACGCTCACAAAAATCGGCCCCGGGAAAGTATAGATACCCGACCTGGTTTTGCGGCTAAAATTCACCTCAACGGGGATATCTTGTGCAGACTGAATGGATGAATAAATTAGGTTGACAAGGGAATAGGCATCGCCTCCCGAACAGGGTATTGGATAGTATTTTACTCCATCACCCATTACCTAATTTATTCGTAACCCGGATTTTGTTGCAGTTGTGGAGCTTTGTTTAGCTCGGTGATCGATATGGGCAACCAATACTGTCGATCTTCCCATTGACGATCATCGGCCAGGATGTCGGTATTGTGGATATACATCGAAACACCATCGTTAAAGTGATATATTTCCATGGGATGGAGATCCTGGATTTCTTCTCCGGCGATCATCCATTTTCTGAGCATATACCAACGATCCCCTTCGGCCAACATTTCGATCAGTCGTTCGTGACGGTACCACTCACGGGCCTGATCCTGGTCCGCTGTGACCCGATCGGGAAGACCAGCCCTATTTCGGATCATATTGATCGCATCCAGACCTTCCTGTACATCACCCAACTCGATGCAAGCTTCCGCATAATCCAGTAACACTTCCGCAAACCGAAATTCCAGCCAGCTGTTTTCATTGCTGTTTTGTTCCCCATTGACTGAAATATCGAGCATTTTCTTCAGGTAATAACCTGTTTTCGTACCATTCCACGCCTGATTAGCCGCTGATCGGGTATCATAGCCACCTGTGATCGCAGATTCCAGGTCGGTGAGTGCAGCATTTTTCTCTGCGACACTTTTATTAAGCAGCGGAGCTCCCGGCGCATCGACAAAATAACTGGCCTGAACCTTATCGTTCGTGGCAGGGCGTTCCTGCCAGGGTGCCCCGTCGAATAAAATGTAGGCATAAAATCTGGGTTCCCGACCATTGTATGGATTGTGCTCGGGATTTTCCTCCAATTCACTCGAGGTAAACTCCCGGTACACCAAATTTCCAGGATCGAAACGGTCCCATTTAAAGGGACTTCCATCGCTCATTTCAAATTCGCGAACCAGGCTCTCCAGGGGTTCGTTGTTGCCCCAGTTATTATATCCATTTGGTCCCCAATAAAGATTATTCCGGGCAATATTCCCCTGCAAATTCAAATACTGGATGCCCCAGATTACTTCGTCGTTCCACGGGCCTTTCTGCGTGAACAAATCATAGTAAGTCTGGGCATATGCATCTATATCTTCTTGTGTCAATGGTTCTGGAGGATCATTTGTGTTTCCGGCCAATGCATACGTACCATACTCCTGATCGATTATCGCTTTGGCCGCCTGCCGGGCAGCTTCCAGCCTTTGCTGCCTGGTGCCGCTCTGGAAGGAAACCAAAGGATTGTCGTGTGCATACCCCCCATTCATCAGCTCGCCGGTCACAAAACTCAACAGCCTTGACTTCAGGGCAGCCGCCGCCCCTTTGGTTGCTCTGCCCTGTGCAATCTCCCCTTTGACTGGCAATCCGGAAATAGCCTTATCAAGGTCTCCGAGTATAAAATCCACGGTTTCTTCCAATGTGGATCGGGTTTGGGTAGTCAAGTCGTCATCCAGATTAAATTTGGAATCCACCAACACTACCCCACCGTATGATCTCAATAGGTTTGTATAATTGAAAGCCCGGATGAAATACGCCTCTGCTTTGATTTGATTCAACAATTCCTCCTCTGCTGAGGTGGAAATGGGTACTTCATCGATTCCTCCCAGAAGAGTATTTACGTTCTTTATACTGTTGTACATATTGGGCCAATTGATAAAACCGTACCGCCAATTCCCAAAGTGCCCCATATCATCTGCCGACAAGGTTCCTTTTAAAAACTTAATCTCTCCAGGCCGGTGAATATTGAGCAATTCATCGGTAGACGAAGACAATAAGTCCTCGCGCATCCCCAATACTTCCTCCCTGTTTCCGCCCATCACATCATAGCATTGCCATAAGAAGGCTTCGACGAGGTTGATGTCCTCAAACAACGTTTCCTCATTGAACGAATCCAACGGTTTTTGTTCGAGCAAATCGGTCTGACAACCCAATGCACACACCAAAACTAAAAGTATATATATTGATTTTATAATATTCATAATCATTTAATTTATTGCAGATTACTATTAAAACGTAACATATGCTCCGATCGCAAAAGTTTTCATCGCCGGGTAAGATTCCGGGTCACCTATTTCTGGATCAAAATTCTTTTGTTTTGAATAAATCAGAAATAAATTATTACCGGACAAAAACAAACTTGCTCCCGCAATCCCAATCTGGTTGGTCAAATTTTGTGGAATAGAATAGCGGAGAACTGCATTTTTCAGCCTCGCATATGCCATATTTTCAAACCAATATGTGCTGGAATTACTCAGATAAGACCAGTACTGATCTGCCCGGTGAAATGGTCTTGCATTGGGCGCATCAGGGGTCTCCGGTGTCCAGTAATCACGAGCCATCCAACTGTACACATTTTGACCAATCCCCCGATTTCCGCTGATGGTCGACCGGTAATAATCTCCCTGTCCCTGAGCGAGTACGGATAATCCCCAATTTTTATAATTCAACTCCAGGGATACGCCATAAAACGTAGTAGGGAAATCAGTTTTGTCCAGCAATATCCGGTCTTCGGAATTGATTTTTCCATCATTATTGTAATCCTCAAATATGACATCACCGGGTTTGGCCCCATTCCAGTGCGGATACTCGGCCAGATCAGCTTCAGTACGGAAGATCCCAATCGCATTGTACACCAAAGCAGCTCCGTAGGCATGTCCGGTCAAACGTTGCCAGGGGACTGCCCGCTCCGGTTCGTCCATAAACACCACTTTGTTTTTACTCCATCCAATATTTCCAGAGATGTTAAATGTAAAATCCCTGGTGGGATCAGAGTAATAGCCTGTTTCGAGTTCAAATCCCCGGTTATCAACGATTCCGATGTTCTCGTCCGGAAGAGCCAGGCCGGAATATTCGGGAACCGATGCATTTCGGGATGTTAGTATATCCGACCGTCGATTGTAAAAGATATCGGCATTGAAGAAGACCGAGCTATTCAAAAACTCTGATTCAAAACCCAGGTTATACGTTTTTTGCTTTTCCCATGTGATGTTAGGATTGGCCAGGCTTGTCTGAGAAATTTTCGTGGTAATCTCCCGCTCTTCCCCGATCGTCATACCCGTTCCCAGGGTATACTTATTGATGTACTGGAACGCTGCTCCGGGATCCATTCCCATTTCGCCATAACTTGCTTTGAGTTTGAAATAATTAATAAAAGCCAGATTATCTTTCCAAAATCCCTCTTCAGATGCTCTCCATCCAAGTAGCAGGCCCGGGAAATTCCCCCAACGGCTGGAAGGTGGAAATTTGAGTGAACCGTCCCTTCTGAAAATAAATTCAGCGAGGTATTTCTCTTGATAATTATACGTCAGCCGACCAATCCAGGATGTGCGGGCATACACACTTTGATAACCACTGTTGTCCTTATCCTTTTCCCCACCAGCGCTCAAGGTTTGTACCAAATCTGACACATAGTATTTACGAAAAGCATTGAACCCGTTTGACCGGATTTGAAACTGTTCAAAGGCACCAAAAAGAGAAAAATTGTGTGAGCCGAAACTTCTTCCATAATTGAAGTTAAACTGAGACATCGTATGAATATTTCGACCATAACTATCGGTCAACTCTGGTGCCTCCAATCCTCTGGATCTTGGCTCAAGTTCCATATCCGTGATAAATCCCGCATCATTTCTCTGAGCTGATTCCCAGATCGGGTAGTACAGCGTCCAGGGTTTTCTGAAATACTTTTGAAATGAATTATTCAGATCCAACGTATAAAATGCACTGATATCCAGGCCGTCTGCAAAATTGGGTGACACGGTTGTCCGAAGGGTCACCTGGTTTTTGTATTCACTGAGTTCGTCGTACCCCGCTACGAAACTGGAATTCACTACCGGGTTAATTCCTGATTCAAAATCTGGTCCGGGTTCACCGGTTGGCCAGAAGGCCGGTTCGGTTGGTAAGGTCAGCGTGGCCCAACCAATCAATTGGTAGGTAGAAGTCGTGGGATATTTCCGGTTCGTGATGAATCCGGCATAATTCACATTGGTCGTCAGCCAATCACTGATCGGGACATCCACATTTGCTCTGAGGTTGTATTGGTGGTAATTGGTCGACTCCTGAGCATAAAAAGCCTCCTCGTTTTTGTACCCGGCGGAAATAAAATACGATAATTGATCACTTCCACCTGACAGGGATAAATGATGCTTGGAAGTGGTGGTCCAATCTTTCACCAACAGGTCCATCCAATCCGTCTGGGGATGCTCCCAGGGATCTTCTCCCGATTGAAAAAGTTCGATATCCCGGTCCGAGTACAACCGACTTAATCCTTCATAGTCCTGGTAATCACTGATATATTGAGCGTAGTCTGCAGCACTGGCTGGCTCCGGTAGAATGGTAGGCGTTAAGAATCCCTGGTACAATTGATAGTTTAATCTTGTGCCGGCCTGTGTTCCCGATTTGGTCGTCACGAGCACTACCCCATTTGCTGCACTGGATCCATAGATCGATGCTGCTGCGTCCTTCAGGATTGAAATGCTTTCGATATCGTTGGGATCAACCTCATTGAGGCTTCTGTTGGGAATTCCATCAATCACCACCAGTGGACTGGTCTGACCGGCTCCTCCAAGCGTAGACCGACCCCGGATGAGAATCCTGGCACTATTTCTGCCGGGCTCCCCCGATCCTTGCATAATCACAGACCCTGGCAATCGGCCCGAAATAGCATTGGATACGTCAGGGGCCGGAATGGCCTCCACGTCCCGACCGGATATAGCAGTCACTGAACCGACAACGTTCGCTTTTTTCTGCCGTCCGTATCCTACCACCACGACTTCTTCAAGTAATTCGGCATCTGAAGTCAATGTGACGTCGATCTGCGACCGTCCTTCGACTTCTTCTTCCAGGGTCTGGTATCCGATGTATGAAAACACCAGGATGGCATCCTGATTAACATTCTCAATAGTATATTCTCCTTCCAGGTCGGTTGCCGTGCCGAGGGTAGTTCCCTTGACCTGAACATTCACACCGATCAACGACTCCCCATGAGTGTCAGTGACTTTTCCCTGGATGTTGAGCAAGCCGGATTCCTGGCCTGTGGCCTGGACCGTCAAAATGAGGATTAAAATAAGCGGGGTAAAAATCTTATCCTTCATAGTGAATTGATTTGGAATCATACAAAAATCTACATACCTGTTGGATAGCTGAAAAAGCATTACCAGAAACTGCAATCATTTCGCGGAGTAAATGAGTACGAGCGTTATAAATTTCACATTAGTAAAATTAGATCTGGATAACGAGCACTATATTTCCTCATATCCAACTATTAATCCGTACTAATATAAACAATATCTTCCTTTTTCAAAATTAATTAGGACAAAAATGCTCTAATTCAGGCGATAAGACAAATTCAAATCCTTCACATTCCATGCAAAACCTGAATTCAAGTCAAATCATCTTTCAAAATGAGACAATGCCTTAATTAAAGGGCTAATCAAGGCAGAAAAAGAATGTTTTTACACATTTATGAATGCTAAACGAAGGCCACTCATATTATTACGGAGGCAAATTGTTGACCAATAGTCAATAAAATCATACAAAGGTTAAAATTGATTCGGAATAGAATTTATTGTACACAGCGGACCGAATACCCATCTCTACGGTCTGCCCAATCCCGGAGAACACCGCGATCGCAGCAGGAAAATTTGCGCACCAGGGCATTGCCAAATTCATCGGTCGTACTGGACCAGTACACAGCCGAAACAGCTTCTGAATGGTAGCGACTCCCACTAAAACATTCCCCTGCGGGTTTGATCGCCAGGTTAAAAGCGTCTATCCCGTTTCCATTGTTCCCCCAACCTATAGTGTCTTTCAGTAAATGACCCAGATTTCCTTCCGGTCTATGCCCCAGATACCGGACAGCACCCGGGTCCATTCCCAGGGTAACTTCCAATTGGCTCCACTCCTCATCGGTAGGAACCCTCCATCCTTCGGGACACACCCCAGAGGCATCCAGAATTGCAGCATGATTGTACAAAACACCGTATCGGGCATATGGATTGAACAACGAATCACCCAGAGAGCCGGGTATGTAATTTTTTTTGGCTTGTTCTACAGACGTGCTTTCATTTCCATATACATAATACATAGGAATAGAATCCGACTGTTGAGTTACCGTGTGGACTTCCGGAAGGTAAGCCAGATTGGTCCGGAACCACTTTAGCTCTCCGATCCGTATCCATTCGTATCGTTGATTGTCCCGGATATCAAGAACATTTCCCTGGTCAGAACGAGTACAAGAAATAGACAAACCAAGAATGATTAGGCATAAAACAGCCGGGCCTTTACATTGTACCATTCCCAAAACATTTTTTCTCAGACAAATCCTGAACGGAACCTGGTAAATTAGCATTTCTTCCGGAACTATCCCGGAATCTGACTCAAAATTATACAGAACCTCAGAAAGAAATCTTTCGGAAGTTCTGCATAACACCAAATTTACTGTATCGTCTGATATCCCGGGTTTTGGACAATATTTTCGTTCGCAACCAATACCCGTTGCGGGATGGGCAATATCTCGTATTTATCCTCTGTATCCTTATTTTTATTCCACCATCGGCCTTTTGTGTATTTTCCAAATCGCTTCAAATCCACCATTCGCCGGCCTTCTCCGATAAATTCTCGTCCCCATTCATCGAGAAGTTCATCCATATCCAGCAAATCGGGATTTTGGACATAACTGGCCTGTGCCCAATATTCGTTGATATTCCCTTCCTCGGTGGTGGCGGTTAAATAGCTAATGGGTGGTTCCCGTAAATCATCGATTTCACCATTGGCGTACCGAACCGCACGGGTCTCAGCTTCGTTTGCACCGACCTGGGTAAAATAAGGTCTGCGGACTGCATCCAACAATTCTGCAGCTCCGGCCACATCCCCTTTTCGCAATTTACATTCTGCCAGGGTGTAGTAAATTTCGGCTAACCGAACCACCACAAAATCTGAATTCCAATTCCAGCCTCCAGCTTCAAACTCATCAGGGTAAATGGGATATTTTCGGTATCTGAATCCGGAATTTTCTTCGCCTTTGGTCACTCCCTCACCGGGGGTAGGCAAATCGCTTCGTATAGACTCCAATTCCGATTTCGTGGCGTTTTCAAGCATATACTTGAAATTGTGGGAATTGACCAATTCCTGGTATCTCGGATCACCGGAACTTGCCCAGGCGTTGGCAATTTCAGAAAATCGTCCCACCCTGTCCACTACAAATAAGGTATCTGCTTCTGTTGTGAATCGCCATTCTTCCGAGGCATTGTCAAACGCAGCACGGCCCAAATACGTTTCCCCGGGCACACTTTGAGTACCAATCGAAAATATTCCCTGGCGCTGGCCCTGAGCGTTGCAAAAGTAAGGCACACGTCTTTCATCTCCATCGTAATACTTTTGATAAGGAGAACCCTGACCGTACATATCTTCGAAAAATTCCCCATCGGTGGTCTGTGAGGGCTGGAGATGCACACCGTTGCAACTATTTCCATACTCCGACCGGTAAAAGAACGCAGCCTGGTAATGGCCACCACAGGGGACCGTAACCCTCCTCAACTGATTTTTCTCGCAAGGAAATGCCCAGATGATGGATTTGGACAGGTCGTTGTTGTAGTTAAACTGAAGCTGCCATGAATCATCCAATTCATACGTCCCATAGGCCCCGTCGATAATCTTTTGGGCATACTCTTCGGCTTTGTCGTACATTGGAGTACCGATCGTCACTTCGGCATTGAGGTACAATCTGCTCAGAAATGCCGCGCAGGATGCCTGATCCACCCGGCCGTATAAGTTGTCCCGGGTGCCTGCCTGATGCTGTCCCAATTTGGGAAGGTTCTCGAGCAATACCTGTTCGATCCAATCAAAAACCTCGGTTCCTGAACTGGAAGGAGGTCGGGCATCCCCTTCGGTTTCCGGGGTAAAAATAGGAATCGTCGGTCCAAATGCATCCATGAGATAGTTGTGATACAAGGCAGCCAAAACCAGCATTTCCGCCTGCATTTGCTCGATGTCCGCTACAGACATTCCAAAACTCTCCGCTTTGGGTTTTACGACGGTTTCAAAATCGTTATAGGTATTGTAGGCATATCCGATGCCCTGATACATGGCACGCCACAGGTTGAACACTTCATTGTGCAAATACGTCCATGAATGGCCATGCAACTGGATCCAGCGAGCCTGGTCGTATCCATGTCGCCCTTTCTGCGTCCAGACAAAATGATCTGAACTCAATTCAGAAACTTTCCACCAATCCGCATCAGAATGCAATGCCCAGGACGTATGTTCGTACACCCGGGCTAAAGCAGCAGCTACATCACTTTGGGAATTGTAAAACGTCGAAGGTGCAATTTGATTAAAATATTCTTCGTCCAGATTGGTACACCCGTTCAAACTCAGGATGAACACCCCAATCAACCCGTATTTTATAGCTATATTTTTCATATACATGATTTCTTTAAGTTTAAAATGTTAATTGAAGTCCGAAAGTAAAATTCCGGGTATCCGGATAAAATTCTTTCTCCTCTACTCCTGGCTCCAACCCATTGACCGGAACCTGATCCGGATCAACGCCATCATAACCTGTAATGGTAAATAATTCCCGGGCTGATAAGTACACCCGCAGATTTCGGATGCCGGGTATGGGGTTGAAAGTATAGCCTATGGAGGCAACATCAAGCTTGACGAAATCCCCGTCTTGCAAGAAGTAATCAGTTACTTTTTTCGAATCATTTATCTGGTAGGTCTGTACCCCGTTGTCGGTTTCGAAATACGCTTTACGAAGAAGATTAACCCCTTCGAAGGCTTTAAGTCCGTAATACATATTTTTAAGATTCAGAATTTTGTAGCCAAAAGCTCCCCGGAAGTACAGATTCAAGTCAAAATTCCCAAACCGGATGTTGTTGCTCAGGCTGGCGGTGAACTTGGGAATACCCGAACCTGCATGATATTTTTGATCGTCACCGGCTCCTGTTGCAGTTATCTTATTGTTGGTAAACTCACCATTTTCGTCTTTTTGATAAATCAGGAAATTTCCGTTTTCATCAAATCCGGCGTGTTTGAACATATAGAATGAACCGATTTCTCCCCCTTCCTCCAACAGAATCACTGGTCCGGGATTTCCCGGGCTGGGCAGATTTTTGAGGTAGACCTGTCCTTGCTCGTACAGGTCATTGGAGAAAGAAACGAGTTTGTTTTTATTGGTTGCTGCGATCAAACCAAGGTTGTATTCAAAATTATCACGGTTGACCGGAAAAATATCCAATGCAAATTCGACACCTGTATTTCGAATCGTTCCTACGTTTACAAAAGTCTGCGGGTGAATATTGGGCGGAACGGGTACATCGTAATTCCCTACCAGTCCCCTGGATTCTCGATTGTACAGATCTATACTACCACTCAATCTGGAATTGAGTATGGTAAAATCTATCCCTCCATTGTAATTTACAGCCTCTTCCCAGGCCAGATTGGGGTTGTAATTGTTCCCTGGACCGAAACCTTTCACCCAGTTCCCGAACACGTAATATTGCCCGGCACCTGTGTATAACTTAACCGCCTGGTATGCCGGGAAACCCTGGTTCCCAGTAACTCCGTAATCAGCGCGAATCTTCAAATCATTGAAAAAAGACTGATCGGACATAAAATCTTCTTCGGACAATCGCCAGGCTGCAGAAATTCCGGGGAACCATCCCCATTTGTTGTTTTCTCCAAACTTACTGGACCCCTCGCGCCGCAGACTAGCAGTGAAATAATACTTCTCTTTATAGTTACCGGTGAATCGGCCAAAAAATGCGATTAATTTCCATGAATCCTGGTCAGAATCCATTTCCGCCCGACCTTCTTTCAGGTAACTCCCCTGATCGAGGTCATTATAAGAGAGGGCATCGGAAGGGAAGTCATAGTTTTTCGCCCTGAAATATTGCCAGTTATTGTACTGGTACGAGTACCCCCCCAGCAAAGTGACGGTAAAATCGCGTTTATACAGACTATAATTCCCTGTCCATTCCAGAATTTCATCCTTCCAATTGTCGTACACCCGCTCGGCTTCTCCTCTTCTGTTGCTCGCAATTGATCTCGCGGAATTGGACGGAGAAAACCAGTGATTAATCCGGTCGTCATTCTGGTGAGCGTACATCACAGCCGTATTCAGGTTTTTGGTTATGTTCCATTGCACTTTCGCGCTTCCGGTAAAATATTTCCGTTCGGCGCCCCTTTCATTGTTCAACAATTCCTCCACGGGGTTGTACGTATCAAAGCCTGAGAAATAGGCATACTGCCCGGGATTTTCAGGACTAAAAACTGGGAGGGTTGGATTGAGTTGGATGGCCTGGCTAAAGGCCCCGTAATTGGTGTAAGCTTCGTTGGTAAAACGCGGGGCTGCGTTGAGCGTAAACTCGAGCCTATCGTCCAGGGCCCGGTGCCGAATATTGAGCCTTGCCCCAAATTCACTCCTATTGGTGGCGATGTCAATACCTTCAGCATTGCGGTATTGGACAGAAGCCCGGTAGGTGGTATTTTCGGAGGAATTACTTAAGGCCAGAGAATGGTTATGCCACAGTGGAAAATTTCGGGTCAACTCATCTGCCCAATCCGTTCGGGCTCCCTCATCCCGCGCGGACCCGAGGCCCAGAAATTCTTCAGGGGACGGTACTTCCGGAATATTTTTCACGACGTCTGTAGCTACATAGCCATTGTATGCGATTTGCATTCCCTGTCCCTGGCTTCCTGTTTTGGTGGTCACGATAATCACACCATTCGATGCCCGTGTTCCATAAATTGCTGAAGCGGCACCCCCTTTGAGTACATCGATGGAGGCTATATCGTTGTTATCGATGTTGGACAAACTACCTCCGGGTATTCCATCGATTACCACCAAAGGTGAATTTCCCGCATTTCGGGAACCGACACCTCTCAGCTGGATGCTCGGACCAGCATTAGGATCGGCAGCAGCGGTTGTTTGGATGCTCAGTCCGGCCACCTTCCCCTGTATTTGATTGATGGGGTTGATGCTGGAAGTCTGCAGAAAATCTTTGCTGTCGATGTGAGTTACAGCAGTGGTCAACTCGCGCTTATCCAACGTTCCGTACCCCACAGCCACCACCTGGATTTCATCGAGCAGTATGTCGGCGGTTTCCAGGACGATGTTCCAGTCGTCCGTTTCGGAGACCACCAATTCCTTCGTCTTCATCCCCGTATAGGAAATGGTTAAAATTCCGTCAGAATCAACGTTCTCCAGTTCGAACGCACCGTCAATATCGGTCACTGTTCCATGGGTAGTCCCTTTTTCCAATATGGTGGCCCCGATTAATGGATCACCATCTTCATCGGTCACTGTTCCCGATATATCTACCTGAGCATACATCAGGGTTGTGACTGAAACCAAAAATAGAGTTGTACATATATTTCTGAATATCAGACCTATATGCACAACTTTAAAGCAAAATTTGGCAATGTCTTCCATATTATTACTGTTTGCAATTAACAATTATATACTAACCCCTAATTCTTATGAAACCAATCACTTAAAATCCTATTATCAGTCTGTCAATTTCAGTTACAAAACCGACAATAAAACAAACTTAAGGAATATATTTTACTTCTCAATACCCTACATCGATATTTATGGAATATATTTGCCAAATATTTCACATTTTATATGAATTTAAGCTGCCCTATTGACTTCAAGTCAATAAATTACAAAAATTATATTTTACATAATTAAGATCATTTAATATATTATTACACTATT
>CALGAA010000417.1 GCA_937952445.1 uncultured Bacteroidota bacterium
ACATTTATTCTTCCAATATTAATTATAAACCGCTCATTTTCTGACTTTGAGTCAAAAAATAAGTTGTAAATTTTTAATTTATATCAGGCTAGATTAAACGTTAAGAAACTACTCAAATCTACACGAGTCGGTGGACGTTGCCAAAAAAATTATTACTAATAGACCTGACCCTGAAAATTTGCTAAACTTCAATTGTTCCCACTACTGCCTTTTGACACAGTGAGACGTAAGGCCGCGCGAATTTAGGTGTGTTTTGTGATCTTGAAATTGCAGAGCATTTTCCCTTTTTTTCCTAAGGAGAAAACGACCAACACCCATTAAAACTCAGAACTCTCCTCCCACCGTAATTTTTAATGGTGCTGTGTACTAAAATTCATTTATGATTGTACCCTTAATTTCCCGAGTCCAGGTCAGAAATACCCTCATCCCAGATTCAATGGTTCCGCTTCCCTGCCGTCCTTATGCGTCAGAACACCATGAACACTGCCCGCCAAATTTCCCTTAAAATTCCAGATGTGCCACCCCCTTGGTTTCCAGGTTGGTGTATCCCATCAACTTCATATCAACTGCCCTGGCAGCCTCACGCCCTTCGGAGATCGCCCATACGACCAGGCTCTGACCCCGGCGCATATCACCTGCTGCAAAAACATTCTCCACCGAAGTCTGATAGTCTTCCGTCCATACATTACCCCGGTTGTCGAGCTCCAAACCCAGCTTCTCCACCATACCTGCATGTTGTGGATGTACAAAACCAATAGCCAACAAAGCTAGATCGCATGGCAAAATGCGGGTGGTACCTTCGATCTCTACAAACTCATGCCGTCCGGTTTCTTTATTTTTGCCCCATTGGATATGGACAATTTCGAGACCTGTTACCTGTCCGTTTCCGTCATCGATAAATCGTTTCGTCAGGACCGACCAGGATCGGTCAGCCCCTTCCTCGTGGGAAGTGGAAGATCGCAACATGAGCGGCCAACGAGGCCAGGGTGTATCTTCATGCCGGTCTGCTGGCGGCTTACCAAGCAATTCCAGTTGCGTAACACTGGCAGCCCGGTGCCTGTTGGACGTTCCCACGCAATCAGAACCCGTATCCCCTCCTCCGATGACCACAACGTTTTTTCCCCGGGCATGAATCTCTTTATCCAGAATCGGCTTACCAGCTACCCGTCGGTTGTTTTGCTCCAGAAAGTCCATTGCAAATTCCACCCCGCGAAATTCGCGTCCTGGAATGGGAAGATCCCTCGGAACTGTCGAACCGCCGGTCAACAGAATCGCGTCATATTCCATTTGAAGTTCCCCGACAGGGACATTTATTCCCACATTGGCGTTCACTCTAAATTTCACACCTTCGGCTTCCATCACCCGTATCCGCCGTTCGACAATGGTCTTCTCGAGTTTGAAATCAGGTATCCCGTACCGCAATAACCCACCAGGCTCATCATTTCGTTCAAAAACAGTTACGGCATGTCCTGCTTTGTTGAGCTGGGAAGCCGCAGCCAAACCAGCCGGTCCGCTACCGACCACCGCGACCTTTTTCCCCGTCCGTATCACTGGAGGTTCCGGCCGAACAAATCCGCGCCTGAACGCTTCCTCAGCAATGCTTTTCTCGATATGCTCGATGGCAATCGCTGGCTGGTTGATGCCCAAAACGCATGCTGTTTCGCATGGGGCCGGACAAATTCTACCGGTAAATTCCGGAAAATTGTTGGTACTTGAAAGAATATCATACGCTTCCTTCCAGTCTCCCCGGTACACCGCATCGTTGAAATCAGGGATGATGTTACCCAGGGGGCAACCATTATGACAAAACGGTATCCCGCAATCCATACATCGGGAAGCTTGCTGTCTCGTTTTTTCCTCAGGAAATTCTTTGACGAATTCCCGGTAATGTTCGATTCGCTGCTCGACAGGTTCCTTGCCGGGAAGTTCTCTGGTGTATTTTAAAAATCCTTTTACATCTCCCATATCATCATTTTTTACTCTGGGTTATATCACTGGTAATTCATTTTGGATAACCAACGGGACAATCCTTTCGTAGCATTTATTTCCACTTCTGTGTCATTCCAGACCTGTAACCGGCACTCCACCTTCTATCCCACAAATACCTTTTGACTGATCTGCTCTTTTTCTTTTTCCTCGAGCACGCGCTTGAGATCTTTGGGCATCACCTTGACAAAGTATTTTTTCTCCTTATCCCAATTTTGCAACAAATCCAACGCTTTCCTGGAGGAAGTATAATTGAAATGGTTCCTGAGCAATTGACGCACTTCAAGTAAATCTTCGCCCATGGGCCGCTCCAGATCAATCATTTCCATATTGCAATTCAGGTGAAACATTCGGTCCCGGTCATATATGAACGCCATACCTCCGCTCATCCCGGCAGCAAAATTTTTACCCCATGTGCCAATGTTGACTACGACGCCCCCTGTCATATACTCACACCCATGATCTCCTACACCTTCAACCACTGCTTTGACCCCTGAATTTCGCACGGCAAACCGTTCACCAGCCATTCCATGAATATAGGCTTCTCCCGAGGTAGCACCGTATAAGGCCACATTTCCAATAATAATATTCTCTGACGGTTCAAATACCGCAAGCCGGTCCGGCGTGACCACCAGGGTCGAACCCGACATCCCCTTACCAAAATAATCGTTGGACTCCCCTTCCAGTCGAAATAATAAACCACGCGCCGTAAATGCTCCGAAACTTTGGCCAGCGCTGCCCCGAAAACTAAAATCAATGGTACCCTGTGGCAAACCTTCGTCTCCAAACCGGCTCGATATCTCATAACTCAGCATAGCACCTGTGGAACGATCGGTATTGCGGATGGGAAATTCTCCGGACACCTTTCTGCGCTGCTCCAGTGCCAGACGGGCCTGACTGATCAATCGCCGATCCAAAACGTTGTCGATTTTGTGATCCTGCTCTTTGGTTTTATACAGCTTCACCGATTCATCAGCAGGTTCCTTATACAATATCGGACTGAGATCCAGATGCTTGTATTTCCAGTGCGCGATATCCTTACGCATCTTGAGCATCTCTACTTTACCCACCATTTCATTGACCGTTCGGAAACCCAAAGAAGCCATGATTTCACGCAACTCACGAACCATATAGGTGAGCATATTAATCACGTGTTGGGGATCTCCGGTAAACCGTTTTCGCAATACCGGATCCTGGGTAGCCACACCCACCGGACAGGTATTCAAGTGACATTTTCGCATCATGATACACCCCTCCACAACCAGGGCTGCTGTAGCTACGCCCCATTCTTCCGCACCGAGTAAGGTGGCTATCGCCAAATCCCGGCCCGTCCTGATCTGCCCGTCGGTCTGAACCACCACCCGATCCCTCAATTTGTTTTTCACCAGCGTTTGTTGGGTTTCTGCCAGGCCCAACTCCCATGGAAGTCCGGCGTATGAAATGGAGGTTAAGGGCGAAGCTCCCGTCCCCCCGTCGTGGCCGGAGATCAAAATCGCATCGGCGTGAGCTTTGGTCACCCCCGATGCAATAATCCCCACGCCGGCTTTCGATACCAGTTTGACGTTGATCCGGGCATTGGGGTTGGCATTTTTTAGGTCAAATATTAATTGTGCCAGATCTTCTATACTGTAAATATCGTGGTGAGGGGGAGGTGAAATCAATCCAACTCCCGGGGTAGAATGCCGGACCCGGGCAATCCACTTATCCACTTTGTGGCCGGGTAGTTGCCCTCCCTCTCCGGGCTTGGCACCTTGCGCCATCTTGATTTGGATCTCGATCGCATTGGCCAAATAGTGGCTTGTGACGCCAAAACGGCCCGATGCCACCTGCTTGGTCGCCGAACTCAAATTATCACCATTCTCCAGAGGGGTGTACCGGATTTCATCCTCCCCTCCCTCGCCGCTATTGGATTTCCCACCAATACGGTTCATGGCAATGGCCAGAGTCGTGTGGGCTTCAAAACTGATGCTTCCAAACGACATCGCTCCAGAGACAAATCGTTTCAATATATTTTCCTCTGGTTCGACTTCTTCGATGGGGATGGGATTCCCTTTCCGAAAGTCCAGAAGCCCCCGAAGGGTCATAGCCTGCCGGGTCTGATCATTGATCAGTTTGCTATATTTTCGAAATATCTCAAAGTCGCCCTTCCGGGT
Source organism: uncultured Bacteroidota bacterium (assembly GCA_937952445.1). Classification (GTDB taxonomy): domain Bacteria; phylum Bacteroidota; class Bacteroidia; order Chitinophagales; family Saprospiraceae; genus Membranihabitans. The sequence continues at coordinate 4,140 of CALGAA010000417.1, forward strand.
CGAGTATTGTAATAAATGTATGGTCTGAGGATTGAAAATGTGATCTTCCCCTCTCCGCTTCCACTGGTACACCCCACCGGTGTCGAGGTCATTTTTTACAAAAGAGGAGGAAGGATAGGCATGTTCGTGCCAGCGAAGGATTTCGACAGACAATTCGTCAAAACCAATCCCCTCGATCCGACTGACAGTCCCTTTGAAACACTTGTCGACCACCCGTTTGTTGAGCCCCAAAATTTCAAAGATCTGCGCCCCCTGATAGCTTTGGACAGTAGATATCCCAATTTTGGACATGATTTTCAAGATTCCTTTATCGATGGCTTTGTTGTACGTGGTGATCACATCATCCAGTGAAAGTTCATCGATCGCATTGCCGTTTTCAAGCCCAAAGGCCCCTTCTTTATGCAATCCCGCCAACGTAGCGTATGTCAGGTATGGATTGATCGCATCCACACCATACCCAATCAAGACAGCAAAATGATGCGTTTCACGTACATCACCAGCTTCAACAACCAATGAGGTCAACGTTCGAAGCCCCTTCCCGATCAAATGATGATGGATCGCTCCTGCTGCAAGCAAGGTGGGAATCGGTGCCAGCGTGGAATCGGCATTCCGGTCGCTTAGAATCAATATATCACAATGGTTTCGCACGAGGTCTTCCGCCACGGCACATACGTGGTCCAGCGCAGCCTGCAATCGTCCTTTCTGGTTGTCAGCCCTGAAAACGAGGTCGATAATCCCCACCTTGTGATCGGGATGGTTGATGTACTTGATTTTATTGAACTGATCGTTGGTTAACACCGGTGAATCCAACCGGATAAACCTCGCCAGATCTTCCGAGGGTTGAAGGACATTCCCGCTGGGCCCCAGTTTGGTTTTCAGGGACATGACCGATCGCTCCCGAATGCTATCTATAGGTGGGTTCGTCACCTGTGCAAACAACTGTTTAAAATAATTGGAAATATGCTGGGCCCGGCTGGACAGCACCGCAATGGGGACATCGGACCCCATCGAACCGACGGGATCCTTTTTGGTCTGAACCATGGGTTGCAAAATAACCCGGATGTCTTCCCGGGTCAATCCATGCAGTTTTTGTTTGCGTAACAAGGTCCGTTCATCCAATTCGATGTATCCCGGTACGTGCAAATGCAGATCGTTTAGGTTCACACTATGATCATCCAACCAGTTTTTGTATGGCAGTCGCTGGCAGATTATGCTTTTCAATTCATCATCACCGATAATCTTTTTGAGATCCATATCTGCTATCAGCATACGTCCCGGTTGCAACCGGCCTTTGAGAACCACCTCTGCCTGATTGACCGGCAATGCGCCCGCTTCCGAGGCTAGGATCAGCGTATTATCCTCCAGGAGGCAATACCGGGAAGGTCGTAAACCATTGCGATCTAGCGTGGCTCCGATCAGGATCCCGTCCGTAAAACACATCAGCGCCGGACCATCCCACGGTTCCATCAACTGCGAACTGTATTCATAAAAGGCCTTTTTATATTCTTCCATATGAGGATCATGCTCCCACGCTTCAGGGATCATCAGCATGAGCGCGTGCGGCAGAGAATAACCGTTGAGAATCAAAAATTCCAATACGTTGTCGAAAGATCCTGAATCCGACAAACCTTCCCAAATAATGGGCTTGAGTTTTTCGAGTTCGTTCTCCGTAAAAACGTCCGAAAGGATGATGTGTTCCTTCGCTTTCCACCAATTGATGTTCCCCTGGATAGTATTGATCTCGCCATTGTGGGCAATCGTACGGAAGGGTTGTGCCAATCGCCATTTAGGAACGGTATTGGTCGAAAATCTCGAATGGATTATCGCCAGGGCAGATTTGAAATCCAGGTCGGAAAGGTCGAGAAAATACTGCTTCACCTGGTAGGTCGTCAGTTGTCCCTTATATATAATTGTCTTGTACGACATGGAACAGATGTAAAACTGGTCCACGGTCTGTGGAAAGGTCTGCCAAATATTGTGACCGGTGTACTTGCGAAGAACGTACAGCCTTCGCTCCAGCGTCACCGGATCCAATTTCTCCTTGGGTTTGACAAATACCTGCTCAATCCGGGGTTCCACACTTCGAGGAATATCCCCGATCACGTCGTGATCAACCGGAACTTTCCGGTAGCCCAACAACTCAAAGCCAGCCTCATCGATGTAGTCGTTGAACAACACCCGGCATTGGTCACGGAGGGTTTTGCTCTTCGGAAAAAACAACATACCGACACCATAATCTCCGTACTCAGGTAGATCAATCCCCAGTTCCCGGCATTTTTTAACAAAAAAGTCGTGGGGGTTCTGGAGTAATATTCCGGCACCGTCCCCGCTTTTGGGATCAGCACCTATCGCCCCGCGGTGTTCCATTGCGCTCAACATCGATAACGCATCCAACACCAGTTGGTGGGTTTTGTCGCCGCTGAGGTTGGCTATAAGTCCAGTACCGCATGAATCCTTTTCCAGCTGGGGGGTATAAAGACTTTTTTGCCGGTCGGGATCGGGGGTTTGAATGGCATTCTTCATAGTAAGTCAGAATTTTCCTGTCGTCAATTAGAATACAAAAATAGTAATAATGATGGAAACTAACACCACACAGCTTAAACTAAATAGATTAATTAAGCCCATCAACCATATCTACGCCGATTGTAATCTAACCTAATTTTCGATAAATATCCATTGACGGTCACGTAAATTAGGATAATTCCAAATAAATATGGTCAGAAACTTGAGGATTTCGGGGTCATATCAACAGGGTGAAAATTGGTCCGAACCGAGGGGTAAAAAATTTTTTCAAAATATATTACATTTTATTTGCATATGTAAAATGCTCACCATATATTTGTTCCAGAAACACATTAGAAATATTTGTAATACGTCAAATGTATGCCCAATAAAGTAAAATTCTAGTTTAGGTTCTTTTAGGTTTTTTCATTCACAGAGTCAAGTTCATTCGAGCTTGACTTTTTTTTGTTCCTTACTATAAGCAGGCCTTCAAAACAGTAACTACTCCTTAATCTAATTCCATAATTTTCCTTGTCCCCTTAGTTTTTATGTACCAGGGGATACAGTGCACCGGTCACTAAATTCGAGACACACCTGATGGATTCTTTTTCGCCATATCTTCTTCATCTAAAGCCTTCTTGTAGATTGGGCTATACGCGGTTTAGCTTCTCCGATCTGACAAAAAATATTTTGAAATACCACGATAGGAACTTAAAACTCGGCGAACTAATGGGTTCAAAAATCTTATGGGCACAAAATATGGACCTTGTAAATTGCGCAAGATCCGGAGTTCTGAATATGTCATTGCGCTTTAGATGGGGGGTAGGATAAATTGTGTAAAATGCCAGAAGTCACTGATTCGGTTCTGAGGAGAAAAATCGGTTTTTTTTTCGGGCAGGGTATATTCAGGTGAACCACACCTCAAAAGCACCACCCACCGTGACCTAGCCCCCTATCGCTGAGCACTAACCACAAAAACCGGGGTAGAGAATTGACTTTGGATGATTATTTTCTCGCCTGCCCGGATCAGCACCGCCTCTCCCCCACCCACCCGAAGGGATTGGGTAGCCGTTTGGACCTTAATGCAATTGCAGGTCGAAAATAAAATGGAAACATGGGTAGCTCGCCATTCGTACGATTGCCTGGACGGCAGATCTATCACCGACAACTGGAAATCATCGACCGGCGGGATAAATTCCTGTAAGGCCTGATCCTTCCTGACCCCGCTGAGAAGATGAATCGAACGGGAATCAAACCGAACCATCTCACCCAGGGCTTCATAATCGATGTACTTGGACGTAAGCCCTCCCCGGATCACATTATCCGAATTGGCCATAATCTCCACATTTTGACCACTGAGGTAGGCATGCGGGATTCCACTGCCCTGATAGATAACCTCCCCCGGCTGCAACCGGACGATGTTCATCAGATAAAAAGATAAAATACCACGGTCAATATACGAATCCTGGCAAAACCGATCGATGGCCCGGCGAACCCAATATTCCGGTTTTTCCCGATTTTCATCATCCTCTTGTGAAGCAAAACCAGACACCCAGGTTCCAAGCAGTTCGTCGATCTGATCTTGACTTCGGGACATATACCAGGGATAAAAATCGATGAGACCCAAAACACGAAATTTATCATACACCTGCTCCAATTCAGGAATATCTTTTAAAAGCCCGATGATCTCTTCATCGGTCCGGAAATCATGAAGCAGGTAAAATTCACTGAGTGCATACATCAATTCAGGCTTGTGATTGCGATCCCGAAAGGTCCGGTTAAAAGCCCTGGGATCAATGCCCAGTTCTTCTTCCTTCAAAAACCCGGCACCGGCCTGGTCCAAGTCCGGGTGGATCTGTATGGACAGCATATCCCGCACGTCAAGGATTTTGCACAAAAAAGGCAACCCATCCCCCCAGTGCGCGCGTTCGGCCGGGGTAAGAAACCGCTCCGGAGAAGCCGCCATCAATTCAGCCAGATTCGTGCCTTCAGAGGTCATCGATGGGCACGACGGATGTTGCCCAAACCACAATTCGGCAAAGGGCTTTTGCTCTTCATTTGACAGACAAATCAACCCGGGGATGTACTCAGTTCCGCCCCATGGATAATTTTGCACACACCCTTTTAACTTCCAAATAGAATCCTGAGCTACGATCTCCATGATCTATACTTTTCCAATAAGGCCAGGGTCGATTCATCGTGCGATGCTGAAGCATCCTCATTTTGGAGTTCATCGAGAATCTGAGTGGCCAGTTTTTTACCTAATTCGACCCCCCACTGATCAAAGGAGAAAATATTCCATATGACCCCCTGGGTAAATATTTTGTGTTCGTACATCGCCACCAGCCAACCCAGACTTTTGGGGGTGAGTTTTTTGACCAGTATGGTGTTTGTCGGGCGATTGCCGCTAAATTCACGGAACGGAGCCAAAAAATGGATGGCCTCCGGATCCATTCCCTTCTCCTGCAATTCCCGTTCCACCTCGCCACGACTTTTGCCCACCATCAAGGCTTCAGTCTGCGCGAAAAAATTGGCCATCAAAATGTCGTGGTGATCCCGCACTTCATGGTGACTCCGGGCAAACCCAATAAAATCACACGGAATGAGCTTGGTTCCCTGGTGAATCAACTGAAAAAAAGCGTGCTGTCCGTTGGTTCCGGGTTCTCCCCAGATGATCGGCCCGGTCTGATAATCGACAGCCTCTCCGGTGCGATCAATGCTTTTGCCATTGCTTTCCATATTCCCCTGTTGGAAATAGGCGGGGAAACGATGCATATACTGGTAGTAGGGAATAATGGCCTCGGTTTCCGCTCCCCAAAAATTGTTGTACCAAATCCCAATCAGGGCCAGGGTCACCGGTATATTACCGGCTATGGGGGTATTCCGAAAATGATTATCCATCTCGTGAAGGCCATCCAAAAACCCGAAAAAATGATCGGGGCCGATCGCACACATGACCGGTAATCCAATCGCGCTGGAAACGCTGTACCGTCCACCTACCCAATCCCAAAATACGAACATATTATCCTTGTCGATCCCAAACTCCGTCACCTTTTTTTCATTGGTCGACACCGCGACAAAATGCAACGCTACATCGCTTTCTGCGGCACCCCGGTCAATCAACCAGGATCTGGCTGTATGGGCATTGGTCATCGTTTCAATGGTGGTAAAACTCTTGGATGAAACGACAAACAAAGTCCGGGCAGGATCGACATTTTCCAGAACCTCATACATCTGATTTCCATCGATATTGGAAACAAAATGACAGGTTATTCCCGTCGAATGATAAGGCCGAAGAGCTTCATACACCATGACAGCCCCCAGATCCGACCCCCCGATTCCGATATTCACGACATCCGTAATTCGTTCGCCCGTATACCCCACCCATTCGCCACCTGTCAATTTTTGTACGAACGAACTCATTTTATCCAACACAGCCCATACGTCAGCGTTGATGTCCTGACCATCGACCACGAGAGCTTCTCCCCGCGGCATACGCAAAGCAGGATGAAGCACAGATCGCTCTTCAGTAGCGTTGATTTTTTCACCGGTGAAGAAAGCCTCTATAGCCTGATCCAGGTGCGTTTCGTCAGCCAGATTACGCAACAGCGCCAAACTTTCCTCATCCAGTAAATTTTTTGAAAAATCAAGGTGTAAATCCTGAAATTCAAGCGTAAAGTCCTTCAACCGGCTCTTATCCTGAAATAAATCAAGCATGGAAACCGTCTTCATAGCTTCCGCTTTGTTTTGAAGTTTCTTCCATGATGTCGTTTGCGTGGGATTGATCGAAGGAAACATATCAGATTAATTTTGATTAAGGTTTTTAATCACGTTAAAACGCTCATTAGCTTTTCCCGCCCTTAGTATTCCCGGTATCTTCTGCAACAAAAACGTTGCGACTAAATTTTTCAGAAACCCGGTGTGTACGGTCTTTGACGCGAATGTACAACGAATTGTCAAATTCCTGCCGATCCAAAATTTCGATTTGGGTATCCAAATCCATATCCATTTCACTGGCATACTGTAAAAAAGCAGCCGAAGTATCCCGTACGGAAACAATGCGCACTACGCTCCCCACCGGCATTTCTGCGAGGGTTTTCCGGGAAATTTTCTCATACTTTCCATCAGGTCCCGGGATGGGGTCTCCGTGTGGATCCTGTGCAGGGTAACCGAGGAACTCGTCGAGGCGGGAGATGAGTTTTTCGGAGTGAATATGCTCCAGTTGTTCGGCGACTTCGTGCACCTCGTCCCAGGTAAATCCCAAAGTATCATGCAGGAAGGTTTCCCACAACCGATGCTTCCGAATGAGCTGTAACGCAATTTTCTCTCCCTCAGGAGTCAGGTCGATCGCTCCGTATTTCTCATAGTCCACCCATTGTTTCTCCCGCAGTTTTTTGAGCATACTATTGGCTGTAGCAGGTGCCACGCCAACCGTATCGGCCAATTGGTTCGTGCCTACCCGCCCTCCTTTCTGGGCCCATTTGAGATGGAGTAAGCCCTTGAGGTAATCTTCTTCTTTCTTGGTAATATTGTGGTTCATATGCCCTGTCATCCGACCGCTAAATTACTATCCAGTTTCACAACCTTTACCGGCCGAGTTGGTTAATATTATTTTGCCATAAAGATAGCCACTCACGGTATAAAGTATGTGACTGGAAGTAAAAAATATCATAATCTAATGTTAAACAGTTTCAGATTCTTATACATCAATCAATTCCAAGATATATTTATTGGTCTGACAAACTTATTTGCGAGACGATTTCAAACCGCACCTGTGAAGATCAACATATTAAGCACGATTGCCCTATTTATTTTTACGATTTCGGTTACGCCCCTCCTTGCCCAATCTAATAACGAATATTATATCGATGGTACGGTAACAGATCCGGATGGAGAGCCCCTACCCTTTGCCACTATTGAAGTCTACGATTTGGATTCCAATTTGGTCGATGGCGTATCCACCGAAGACGACGGATATTTTAAAACGGAAGTTCCGGTTGCGAATTATATTTTGCGCATTAAATACCTTTCCTACAACGATCAGATTATCCGGGTAGAAAATATGGGGTATTCCGGCCCTACCGAACTCGGTACGATCCAAATGGAAGACGGGGGCATGGTGATCGATGAAATTCAGGTCACCGCAGAACGGAGTCAAATGCAGCTTCACCTCGACAAACGGGTCGTAAACGTGGGTTCCGATTTGTCGTCGGCCGGGGCCAATGTCTCCGACCTGCTCGACAATATCCCGTCCATTTCCGTGGATGTGGAAGGGGAAGTAAGCCTGCGGGGCAGTCAAAACGTCCGGATACTGATCGATGGAAAACCCTCAGGATTGCTTGGCAACAACGTGGCTGATGCGCTGCGGCAACTCCAAAGCGATATGGTCGAGCGCGTGGAGATTATTACCAACCCTTCGGCGCGTTACGATGCGGAAGGAGAAGTGGGTATAATTAATATTGTAATGAAAAAAGAAAGCCGTCAGGGCTTTAACGGATCGATCGATCTCTCTGCTGGTGATCCGTCGCAGTACGGAGCAGGCATCAATTTCAATCTCCGCAGGGATTGGATCAACTTGTTTCTCAACGGCGGACTGTACTATCGGAAATCACCCGGAAGTGGTACGAATTACCAGTGGTACGATGGGCCCAATGGACCTGAAATCTATAAAAGTACCAACGACAGGTACCGGTCAGGCCTTTCCAATCGATATCAGTTTGGAGCGGACTTCTTTCTCGATGACTACAATACCATCACGGCTGCGGGGATTTACCGCTTTTCGGATGGGGAAAACCGGACGGAGATCAACTATCGGGATTTGGATGCACAAGGCAATATATTGGCGCGTAGCCGTCGGATAGATCTCGAAGATGAAGACGGGAATGACCTGGAGACGGCGATCAATTATACCCGGACCTTTGATGAGGAAGACCGAAAGCTCACAGCGGATTTTAAATGGCTGCGTAACCTCGACGACGAAATTTCCGATATCACGGAGAGTTATCAGACTACGATGGAGAATGATTTATACCAGAGTTCGTTCAACCGGGAAGGTGAAGAAAATTTCCTTTTTCAGGTCGATTACATTGACCCCATCGGGACGGAGGGAAAATTTGAAGCAGGAATAAAGGCAAATATCCGGGACGTGAGTAACGATTTTCAGGTGACCCAACTGAACGATTTCAACGAATGGGAAATCCTGCCCGAATATGATGACAACCTCACCTATTTTGAAAATATATACGCCGGATACGCGATTTACGGCAACAAACTAAATAAGATTTCCTATCAATTTGGGGTTCGGCTGGAACATTCTGATATTACTACCCGGCTGGAAAACGAAGGCCGGGACAACAATCGAAAGTACACCGACTTCTTTCCCACGGCGCATTTCACCTACGAAGCGAACCCGGCAAACCAGTTTCAATTGAGCTACAGCCGAAGGCTGAGCCGCCCGTGGTTTCGCATGCTTCTGCCTTTTTCAAACTTCAGTGATACCCGTTCACGACGGGTCGGAAACCCTGACCTGGATCCGGAGTATTCGCATTCCATCGAGACCGGCTATCTTCGGTATTTCGATAAAGGGTCTATGTTGTCCAGCGTATATTACAGACATCGAACAGGCGTAATCAATCGAATCAGCATGATCGGGGACGATGGAGTTGAACTGCGAATACCGGTCAATCTCAACACCCAGAACGCCTATGGAATCGAATGGAACTTCAATTATGACTTTGTCAGGTGGATGACGTACACGCTCAATCTGAATTTTTACCAGGCGATCACAGATGGTGAATACGAAGGGGAAAATTTCCATAGCAACACCAAAACGATGGAAGCCCGGACGTCGGCGAAATTCAAATTTCCCAATATCTTCGATATGCAATTATCTTTCAATTACTTTGCCCCACGTGAAACGACACAAGGCCGGAGAAATGGAATGTACTATGCGGATCTGGGGCTATCCCGGGACGTCTTCAAGGGCAAAGGAACGCTGACTTTATCAGTCAGGGATTTGTTCAACACCAGAAAGTACTCCGGATACACCGAAGGCCCGGATTTCTACACGGAAAGTGAGTTCGTCTGGCGGAACCGACAGATTAATTTGAACTTCAATTACCGGATTAACCAACAAAAACCAAGAGAAACCCAACAATCCATCGAACAGGGCGGTGGGGATGATTTTGGGTTCTGATCATATTTTTTCTTTACTTTGAGCCGGATTAAATAATCGCTTAAAAATTTTTAGGATCCATGCGTATAATCACCTGGAATATCAATGGCATACGCGCTGCTATGCGTAAAGGTTTTGCCGAAAAATTGGAAATGCTCAATCCCGACGTTATCTGTCGGCAGGAAACCAAAGCACAAGATGAGCAAGTCATCGAAGCATTGAAGGACATCGATGGGTATTACCTCAGTTATAATTCCGCACAGCGAAAAGGGTATTCCGGCACAGCCATCCTCAGCCGTCAAAAACCAATCAGCGTACAAGCTGATATCGATATAGAGGAACACGATCAGGAAGGTCGTGTCCAGTGGGCTAGCTATGAAGACTTTAACCTGGTGAATGTATATGTGCCCAATAGTGGTAGCAAATTAAAACGTTTGGATTACAGGGCTGTTTGGGATGTGGATTTCGCCAATTATTTGAAAGGCATAAAGGATTCCGGCAAGCCGATGATCGTAACTGGTGATTTCAACGTAGCCCATGAGCCCATTGACCTGGCCCGGCCAACGGAAAATTACAACAAAACGGCGGGATACACCCAGGTGGAAATCGATGGATTCAAGCGAATTCTGGACCTCGGATTTCACGATATTTACCGGGAACGTTTTCCGGACAAGCAGGAATTTACGTTTTGGAATCAAAGGTTTCGCGCCCGCGAACGGAATGTGGGCTGGAGGATTGATTATTTTCTGGTTTGCAGTACTTTAGCAGAAAAAACACAGGAAATCGAAATTATGGGTGAAGTATACGGAAGCGATCACTGCCCGGTAGCCTATACGATCTAAGAAAAATCCGAACTTTATTTATATACTAACCAAACCCCACAGGCGTTTTACATTTTTCTGTTAATTGCTATATTTGTTGTAGGCTATAACTCAACCTGTGAAAGTTCATGTATAAACGAAAGATCATCCTTTATTCAGCCGTATCGCTGGATGGTTTTATTGCACGCAAAGACGGAACCTACGATTGGCTCCACGACGATGATTACGCAGAGGGTAAAGAAGATTATGGTTACGACCGTTTTCTGGAGGGCATCGACACCATATTGATGGGGTACAATACGTATAAGGATGTCACCAGACACGGTGATATATTCCCTTACGAGAGCCCGGCCAACTACGTTTTTACACGAAAGCAGGATTTGCCTGAAGACCCCAACGTCACTTTTGTAACATCGGAAATCGTATCATTTGTCCGGGACTTGAAATCAAAGCCAGATGGGAAAAATATATGGCTCGTCGGGGGAGGAAATATCAACAGTATTTTATCGGAACACAACCTGATCGATGAACTTATCCTGACCTACATTCCGATTACGCTGGGGAATGGCATCCGGATTTTCCATGGCAACGAGGTAGACCGGCGATATAAATTGACCGATACCGTGGTCTATGAAAACGGGTTCGTCCAAATGTACCTGACCCAGATCAAAAGATAGATCCATTCCGCGGTATCACTGGCTGCATCTCCCCGAAGAAATCTTTACAAGGAATTGATTTACAATTATCATTGAATTGTAATTTTTTTAAATATATTTGGGGCTTCGAATCACAAAAAGGACGTTAAAGTACGGAACAGCCCGAAAGGTTGTCGCAATATTTTTACACTTTTGCAGTTTTGATATTTAAACTTGTTTTGACCAATTAAACCAATAAACCATGAACAAATTTACATTTCTACTTTTCTTAGCTTTCGGTTTCACGCTCCATGCCCAGGAAGCTGAATACACCCCGATGTTTGGGGAGCAATACACGGGATGGTATCAGTACGCAGATCTGAGCGAAGCCGGTGGTAAAACCACTTTGAAAATGTATGTTGACGGCGATACAACTGTAGCTGGTCAGACATACTATAAGTTGGTCAACGATTGGTATTACGCTTCGGAAGATACGACCTATACCCAGATGATTGGATTTTTCCGCGAAGATGTCACCGAACGCAAGGTGTACAGCCTCAATTCACCCACGGCTATAGAGAACGAAACCATCTATTACGATTTTAGTAAGGATGTAGGAGATACGCTGCGACTGGGTAGCGATGGTGGTACGATTCTCGTAGTGGATTCAATCACCAACTCCGTAAACTTATGCGATGGCACCATTGAGGTCAATAGCAGGGTATTCTATTTGTCCAACGTAAACGATGAAGAAGCTGCCATTATATGGGTCGAAGGTGTTGGATCCATTGCTGGATTACAAGCTTACTACTACGGTGTGGATTGTGAGTCCCTCGACGAAGCCATGATCTGTAAAGTCACCGACAACGAGATCATTTACCACTTTGGAGGAATCGAAGGATTTGAGGAATGTGCTTTCGAAGTTGAAACCTCCAACCAACAACTTCCGGAGGAATTGTCGTTGCGAATTTACCCAAATCCGGTCCAGACTGACCTGCGTATTTCAGGTGATCCCAGTGAGTTGGGCAATGCCAGATACCGAATTTTTAGTATGACCGGTAAAATGCTTAAAACGGGCTACCTCGATTACAACCGGGAAACGTCTCTGGATGTATCAACGTTGCAGTCCGGAGCCTATTTCATTGAGATTTACAACGCGAGTAAAAACCTCCTGACAAATAAGAAATTTGTCGTGGCACAATAATATTTCCCACCGATTGGGATCAGATAAAAAGGGAATGCGCTTTCAGCAGTTGCATTCCCTTTTTTATTTCCGCTATTTTAAGTTCAACTTTTCCTCTCTTGAAAAGGGCAGGAAATCAGGGATCCACAAGCCTGCGCAGGATGGGACCAGATATAAGGTTATTTCAAATTCAACCACATATTTCGTACAACAACAACCTATACTATTGGTTATTGCAGTAAATATCAGCGGGTTATGAGATCCAAGCAGGCTCAAATTAAAGGCTAAAAGTCGAGATATGTAGTCTAACCGGGGTGATAATCCGGATATTTTGTATCTATATTTCTTACACCAACGAAAGTGGCTTTAGTGAAACAGCATTAATCCTTCCGCACCAAAAAAACACTGGCCAGAATCAATGCAAAGCCCAAAAATTGATACGCCATCAGTTTTTCGCCATCCAAAATTCCCCACATAATGGCTACGATGGGAACAAGATACGTCGTCGTAGAACCAAAAACCGGATCGGTTTTTTGAACCAGGTCCCAATAAAGCAGCAAAGCCATGGCCGTACCCACGATGGAAAGAATGCTCACCGCTCCCAACGAAAACCAGGCCTGGCTACCGGTTTGCATCACCGATATGAAGTCAGTAGAAAACACGTAAATGAGGGCCGGCAGTCCAATCATGACAAAACTAACCGCTGTGATATCCGTCGCTCTGACATTCTTTAAATACCGATGAACTATGTTTCCACTTACACCGTATAATATGGACGAGGTCAAAATATACAGAGCACTCGGGTTGAAACCCATTGACGAAGTCGGATCAATCATCAAACTTGATGCGCCGATCAGACCAATCAATACCCCGATGGAACGTTTGAGACTCGCGCTTTGTCCAAACATGGCGATCCCCCATAAATACGTGGACAACGGGGTCAACGATACCAGAATTCCGGCGGTAGAACTATCCGTATTTTCCTGTCCGATGGGAATTAGAAAGGAGGGAATAAAGCTGCTGAAAACGCCGACAGCCAATAAATACCACAAAGCATTGCGCGGAATCCGGCGAAATGCGGGTACAGCGATAGGCAAAAAACACAAAAATGCAATGGCGATCCGCAGAGCACCGACCTGCATCCCTGTAAAACTATCCAGCCCTTTTTTGATGAGGATAAACGAAGTTCCCCATACCAAGGTCAACAAAATCAGGATTCCCCAGTGCTGCAAAGAAGGTTTCCCCTCAACTTGATTCATCGTTTATATTTACCGGTAAATGTAGAGGTTTCGAAAATGAAATTGTCATAAAAATGGAACCTTATTACGTGGAAAGATGGTATATCTATACCAGCTACCTGGTTACCAGGCTAATGTCTGCAAAGATGTCGATAGGTTTACAATTCAATGAGATGTACTTCTTTGTTTTCCAAGTCCTTCAACCCAGCCTGATAGGTATCCTTCGAGATTTCCCGGGTCGCATTGAGTATATAATAGGTATCAAACCCCAGTTCTTTCCCATCTTTTGCGGTGTAGTACACGCAATAGTCCGCTGCCAGCCCGGCGACGTATATGCTTGAAACATCCAGTTCCTGCAGGTACCCTGATAATCCGGTACTGTTTTTCCGGTTGTTATCAAAAAAACCACTGTAACTATCTACCCGGGGATCCATGCCTTTGCGAAATACGGCGGAAACTTTTCGCCAATCCACGGCATCGGACAATTCAGCTCCACGGCTGCCCTGGACACAATGATCAGGCCATAAAACCTGCTCCTGCCCATTCATTGTAATGACTTCGAATTCATTTTTCCCGGGATGGCTCGACGCAAAACTGTGATGTCCTTCCGGGTGCCAATCCTGTGTAGCCACTACGACATCGAAATCCTCCTGAATCCGATTGATCACAGGTATGATTTCGTCGCCATTCTCAACGGCCAATGCTCCGCCAGGTAAAAAATCGTATTGCATGTCGATGATAATCAGCGCTTTTTTGCTCATTTTTAGTTAGATATATTTGTTGATAGTTCAATGAAGGTTTCCAAATTCCGTTTATTCCTCCTATGGACCGCACCCATTTGTTTCCTAAACATCGTCAAATATCGTCTATTCACGGGTACATTAATTCAAATTCGGGGCGTTTTCCAGAATAGAATCCAGCCTATGCACTCGATAGGATATAACATGATACGAATAAAAAAGTTATGCCACAAATCCATCTTCTCAAACAAAAAAGGCTCTATCGGAATAAACGATAGAGCCTCGATGCATATATATTTATCAGGGATGCCGGAGCTCACATCACTCCGAACCACTCAATTCACCTAATCACATTTCGAGTTCTTTGATAAAACCTTCCAAAAGGTTGACATAATATTCATTGTTCATCCCTTTTGCAGCAGATACGCCTTGCTGAGCTGATTTAATTGCGGCGTCTTTCTTACCGAGTTGAGCTTCGATTTGAGCTTTATTAAATATCACCCAGGGAAATTTTCCTTCGGTCATTTCCACCGCCTTGGTCGCCCACGTCAATGCTTTGTCCAGGTCCTTGCCCGCAGCGAGGTAATAACTGGATGCAGCATGATAATCATTGCTCGTTGGTCCGTTCATAACCCGATCGATGCTTGCGAAGACCTTTTCATCTGTATTCAATGCCACTGGAATACTGACGAGTGTATTCTCCCAGGACAAATCAATCGTGGCGGTATTGTTTCGGATATTATTAACATCGATGGTAAAAGTTTCCACTTTGGGGTGTCTTTCGGTAGGTGTTACATCAATTCGAACCGCATCCTGACTTTTGTCATAACCGCTTGCCCCGGGTAACGAAGTCGCATTGCTAAAAATGACCGTCCATTTATTTTCACCCGGATAGGTGAACAGGGAATACGTACCGCTTTTCAGGTCTTTTCCCCCGATCATGACATCATCAGAAAATGTGATTCGGGTGGGGGCATTGGCACCAGTGCGCCAAAACTCACCGTACGGGATGAGGTCACCAAATATGGTCCGGTCCTTTACACCCGGCCGGGAATAGGTGATTTCGATTTTACTCAATCCCACATCCTGAACAACCGTGGACAAAGGACTGGCAGCAGGGGCCTGGACTTGTGCTTCAAGGCTATGGATACCGAATGCACAAAAAATTGCCGTAATGGATAAATAGATAAATTGCTTCATAGGTAAATGATTTATTTTAGTCAAAAAATGAGTCGTATTGGTTTCGGTGATTTTCTTCCCGAATGGGGCGTTTTACCGGCTCGTCGAGATCCAGGACATCTTCGCTGTCTGCAGCACTATGCAAAAGATCGATTTTCTCCTCTCCCAGAAGCAACGAATCCGATTCCTGCTCCCATTTTTCAAGTAATTTCAACCCCTTATCCTCAAAGATTCCATTTTGAATATCGATTGAATTCATAAAATCTTCTGACATCAACATAAACTCCTCCATCTCTCCTACTTTCTGGCTGACGTCATCAGCTACTGCCTCCAGCGCCCGGTCAAACATTTCCCTTTTATCTCCGTCCCCCTTGACCACATCCATTGCAGAACGCATCGCTGTATGGCTTGCCAGGATTGCTTTCCGCTCCTGTTCCTTGAGATAAACCTGATCCTTAAGGTCTTCCAGGAGTATTTCGGAATTTTCATACATCCGCCGCAGGACACGGTACAGTATCTCCATCCTGTTGTACATATCCTCCAACCTCATATTCGATTCTTTGAGACGACCTGCCTTCCGGGACTTCAGGATCATGACGTTGCGTTTATCCCGTTGACGAGCTTCGCTGGCCTGTTCGATATTCGCCTTGATGCTTTTATTATTGTTGTAGATGATTTCCTGAAGCTGATGCATTTGTCCGCGCAACTGAGCGATCTGTCGGTGCATTTTTTTGACGTTGACTTTCAGATCGCTGATGTATGTTTTGAGGATGGAAATCGGATCGATTTTGACGAACAATCCGGTTAGCCATCGCATTGATTTTTTATAAAAATACCAAATGAGATTGCGCATTTTGGGATCCAGCGCCATGTAAAGCACCAAACCGAGTACCATTAAAATAATCGCCAGACCGATCCCTGTTGAGAATGCGCCGGTAATCAACGGCCAAAGGTTGATCGCCCCGAAAATCACAACCGCTACAAGCAGGGCCAAAACCAGTGCTCCTGTCTTCCCTTCCGGGCGTTGCCAAAAAGACCGGGCCATTTTGTGTTCAACCATAGAAATAATCATTCATTCAAAAATTCGAGTTTGGAATTTCAAAAATAATTAATTTTCCCATTTACCGGATAATTATCCTTCCACTTCGGGTTTTATTCGATCAATAGCCATCAATCTCCTGATCATGTGGGACATCCAAACCCATTTCAATTAACCTTCCATCCATTTGTTTTGTTGCAAAGAATGGGAACAAACCACATGTACAGGCCATTATTTAACCGAATAAGAACGTTGGATGCGGCCTGGTCAAACCGTGCGTTATCGTAGTGGGATCATTTACTATTCCCGGGCAATTCATGGCATTTGTTTAAGGTAGATGCGAGGCCAGACCTAAGGTAATCGCAGAGCAGGGATGCTCCGGCCATCCATGAGGTAGTTGTGAAAGGGGATCAAAAAAAGAATTTTATAACCACGAATCTGCATGGGGATAAGGAAACCGAAAGCATTCAAAAAAATAAATTTTCACAGGGAACTATTTGGGATCACAGCCGTTATAGTACATTGAATAACGTTCTTTAAAATATGGGGCTGACTAGGACTTGACAGGGAAGATATCTGGTTAGTAAGCATGTCGGAGCATCTTGATTTACTCCGTTA
This sequence comes from uncultured Bacteroidota bacterium, assembly GCA_937952445.1. Lineage (GTDB taxonomy): Bacteria > Bacteroidota > Bacteroidia > Chitinophagales > Saprospiraceae > Membranihabitans. The sequence continues at coordinate 21,269 of CALGAA010000417.1, forward strand.
ACAAATAATCTTGAACCAAATTTAAATGGCAATAACAACTTTGCCCTTGCTGCCTAATTCAAGGAATTGGTAAGCATGTGTGCCTCTGGCTTGACGCCTGATACACAGCCATGACGCACATCATAAACCTTCAGGCTTAGGGATCCAACCCGTTCCGATTGGTGACCAAAATTTCAGGAGCTAAGGAAATGAACTGGTAAGATACAGAACCTGTCCATTTCCCGACAATTCAATCTGTGACTAAGCATGTAGAAAGCTAATGAGAGCTTTGGCTGGACCCGGGTTCGATTCCCGGCAGCTCCACTTTATTTCTTAACCGACCTTTTATTCTTACATCTTTATATCCTTACCGGTTCGGATATGATTAAGTATCCGGGTCATTTTACACCTAAAATTCAATCTTTCATAGCAAAGTAGTAAACCAGATTTTCGCTCATCTTGAATTTATTTTGGGCATTGACAAAATACAGAGATGACCGACTGGTAAAGAATAAGATCGAATGACGAACATGGATATATACCAACACTACAACTGTTCACAAAAATTATCCCATAATTTGATTTCGTTTAAAATACTGGCTAAGAGAAAATTGGAATTCAAACTTCCAATCAGATTTCAGGCTCTAAAAGGAAGTGGGTCTTTGATACAAAATTTTTGGACATTAGGATATTTTTATTGATTTTAATTCCAAATAACGGGAGTGAAGCCCTATATTTGCCCAGGCCTTCGAACCTGCAAGGCCTTCATCATAAAACAATCAACCAATAAAATGGAAATTAACCACGCGAAAATTAAGTCAGATCTTAAAGACTGGAGAAATCTCATTAAGCCCTACCA
>CALGAA010000418.1 GCA_937952445.1 uncultured Bacteroidota bacterium
AAAAACTGCCCGTTCTCGTAGATGGATGCTGAATGGGTTTCTCGCAGATGTGAGTCCACACCCTCCCCCCTCCCCAAACTTCTAAAATCTTTCCACTCAAACTCAAGCACCTCCTCCCACAGCCCGGCTCACGACGTAGCCCAATAATACCGCACTCTTTCATTCTACCCTCTACCCACTCTGCACCAGAACGATGCACTCTGCTAAAGATTCATCACGAACCCCAAAAAACCCCCCAAACCTCCCTTCTATATCTTCATTCTCGGCTCCGCCGTCACCCCCCAATCCGCAAATTCCCCACGCTCGAGCTTAAACCATGCTGCCTGGCCGATCATCCCGGCGTTGTCGACGCAATATTCCAGGCGGGGGATGAAGGACCGCCAGCCCCGTTCGGCGCTGACCTCGGCCAACCGCTGGCGCAATCCACTGTTGGCACTGACCCCGCCGGCGATGGCGATGTCGGTCCAGCCGGTGTGCTCGCTGGCCTTGATCAATTCCCTGATCAGGATGTCGATGATGGTTTTTTGAAGACTGGCCGCCAGATCGGCTTTGTTTTCCTCGATGAAGTTGGGATTCTTTTTCATTTCCCGTTGTAAGAAATACAAAAACGCTGTTTTCAAGCCGCTAAAACTAAAATGAAAATCCTCCACCACCGGATGGGGAAACGAAAACCGCGGTTTCCCCGGCCGGGCCAACCGGTCGATGTGAGGACCCGCCGGGTAGGGAAGTCCCATAATCTTGCCCGCTTTGTCAAAGGCCTCACCCGCCGCATCGTCCAGCGTGCTGCCCATCACCTCCATCCGGTCTGGTGCGTACACCTGCACAATCTGCGTGTGCCCGCCTGACACGGTCAGGCACAAAAACGGAAATTCGGGCATCGGATCCTCGATGAAATGCGCGAGGATGTGCGCCTCCATGTGATTGACCTCGATGATCGGCACCCCCAAAGCCTGGGCGAGCGATTTAGCAAAGGACACACCGACAAGCAACGAACCCATCAGACCAGGCCCCCGCGTAAATGCAATCGCATCGAGATCCATTTTTCCGACACCTGCCTGCGACAACGCCGTATCCACCACCCATCCCATCGCCTCGAGATGCTTGCGCGACGCCAGTTCCGGGACCACCCCGCCAAAATTTTGATGATCGAGCTGACTCGATACAACATTTGAGGCAATTCGTGCATCTATGAATACAGAGGCACCCGTGTCATCGCAGGAGGATTCTATGGCTAAAAGCGTTTTGGGCATATTGGATCTGCGTTTTGTGAAACTCTAATGACTAATAGCGCTTTAGGCATTTTGGTTCAGCGAAATGGGAAATTTGACCGGGCCGCAAGTTGAAATAAAAATTATTGAATCGAAACATTTTTAGATACTTTTGATAAAAATGTTATTATTGCATACGAATAAACTGTTTAAAAATTATCAGGAATGAAAACCGTTATTAACCTTCTTCTATTTGTAGCCATTCTGGTTCTGGGCTACATGACCTATTCGAGCATTAAAGCACCGATCAGCTTTAAGAATGAATTGGACAAGCGCGAACGTGCCGTGATCCAAAAGCTCAATAAGATCCGGGAGGCCCAGACCATCTACCGGGACGTCACCGGCGGTAAATTTGCCGGAAGCTGGGACACCCTGAAGCAGGTGTTGAGAGAAGGGGATATGATGTATATAAATATTGTCGGTGACCCCGATGATCCCAATTTTGATATCGCCAACCTCCAGCGGGATACCAGTTACCGCCCTGCGATCGAACTCGTACAGGAAAAACAAATCAACCTCGATTCCCTGGAATACGTACCATACTCCCAGGGCGAGACCTTTACCATCGCCGCGGATACCCTGACCTACCAGTCCACTCTGGTCAACGTGGTGGAAGTCGGTACTCAGTACAAAACATTTATGGGGCAGTTTGCTGATCCGGCCTATGCCAAATACGACAAGCGGTACGATCCCGAAAAAGTGATCCGATTCGGTGATTTGACCAAGCCCACCACCGCCGGAAGTTGGGATAGGTAAAATGTCAGGCCTGCACCGGTCCGGCCAGGATGGACACCTGCTGACCCTGTTCATATACATGGACGGGTTGACCAGCGTGTTGAGCCGGGGCCGCAAAATAGTGGCCCGGGAAGAGGTGTCGTTTGCCTCGATCAACAGTGGCCAGGAGGAAATCCAGTCTGCACTTGAGCGGTTTTATACAGAATCTCCCTCCGTCCATCCTGATGAACTCCGGAGCATCGACCTGATTTTTGTCAATTCGATTTTTCACCGGACCAGCAGCGGACAGCTCGAATCGTACAAAAACCGACTCCCCGCTTTTTTGCTTTACCACAAGTCGTATTTTGACGTGGACATCCGCCACCGGCACCTTGCCCAACTCATGTATTCCGGCCTGGAAAATGGATTTGAGGAGAAACCCGGTCCAATGTTGTGGTTTCACCTCCGCCATTACATCCTCTACGTTGGATTTTGCACGTCCGGCGGCGAAATTTCAATCTCGTCTTTCAAGGTGCAGAAAACCCTGGATGTGTACTACTACATCCTGTTCAATTATCAGACGTTGCAAACCGCGCTCCCCGGCCTGGACCGGATTGTGATCAGCGGCGAGCTCGTCGATTTGGATAAAATCCACAATTTTTTCGAGGAGAACGTGCCTGGACCGGAGCTCATCACGTATTGGCAGTGGAAAAGCATTCCGGGGAAACCCCGGGTTGACATTCAGGCTTATTTGCCTGAGGTGGAGATGTAGGGGGCTGTTGATTGATGGCTGTTGGCCGGGCAGTAATGAGGGATTTGGTAGCCTATGAATCGAGTTTGCGCCAGAGCGCAAACTCGAGAACGGATACTAAAGCCCGGGTTCCCACATCGAAAATCGCAAATCGAAAATGTTCACATCACTACGTTAGCTATCGGTCGATCCTACGGATCTCATATTTTGTATCTAACCCTTAAACCCCCGATTGAAATCGGGGGCTACAATATGGGACCGAGCCTACGGCTCTCATGCATGCCAGAAATGGCCAAAAACCTAAGCCGTTTTGGATGTCTTGTTTCACGCCTGCCTACCAGCCGGTACCATTATATTACTGGTAGGCAGCGGTCGCCACGACTTCCCAACGGCGCCAAAGGCACGACTTGGACCGTAGGGACATAGCGTGACCTGGCCCCCAATGTAATTGGTGGGCCACGATTACGCTGCGTCGCATTGGCCGTGTGCTTTCGCTGCGTTCGTTGCGAGAAATTTCATGCGTTCACTGAGTGCATGTCGCCGCTTTCGCTGCGTGCCATTCGCTGCGTGCGCCAAAGGCACGACTTGGACCGCAGGGGTAATAGCGCTGTGTCCCCAACATTG
>CALGAA010000419.1 GCA_937952445.1 uncultured Bacteroidota bacterium
AGCATGAGATCCAAAAGCCTGGAATAGCACGCGGGCCAATAAAAACAACCAAAGTGATAAAGGGGTATGACTGAACGAAGTCCCCGTCAGGGGATTGAATGTGGTAAACCCACATTCAGTGAAGGAACTTGAAGCTCCGTCTTCAAGGTGGGTTAGCATTTTTTGAGCTGAAGCTTGTGCGTGAGCTGAGGCGCCTTTGCAGAGGGCTGCTTTTTTGGTTACTTTTTTTCAGCAAAAAAAGTAACAGAGACCATTTTATTTTTCACATGTAACATCTACAAGGTCATTTATAGGAACTTGAGTTAGGGAGGGATTGTAAGGACCTGGACTAATTTTTACCATCCAGGGCTTCCATCCGAAACCGATCGATTTCCGGAAGGGAGTGTTCAAGTGCCATAATTTCTTCCATTTTACGAACGATATCCGGATGCTCGTCGGCGATATTGTTTTGTTCGGTCAGATCCGTGCGAAGATTGTACAGTTCGATTTCCAGGTTACCCTGATTGATGTTTTGACGCAAGGCCTTCCAATCTCCCATCCGTACCGCTTGTTGACCACCATAGGCCGGAAATTCCCAGTACAAATGCGTCCGGTCAACCTTCGTACTCTCCCCCTTCAATATGGGAAGCAGGTTTACCCCGTCGATATCCTCCGGGTCCGGAATGCCCGCTATGGCATGAAATGTAGGCATCATATCCCAAAATGCAGAAACCACATCGGATTCTGTTCCGGGTTCGATCACCCCCGGCCAGCTCGCCACAAAGGGTACCCGTATGCCCCCTTCGTACACATATCCTTTACCGCGCCCGCGTTCACTCGGAAAAGGACCTCCACTCTCAAACCAGGGCGATTGACTGCCGCCATTAAAAGTGGGACCGTTGTCACTCGTGAAAATGATCAACGTTTGATCGTATATACCTTCTGATTTCAATTTCTCAACGAGAATCCCGACTTGCTCATCCAAATACGAAATCATTCCGGCATATGCAGCTCGTGGATATCGATGTGGAAAATAGCCCATATCGCCCGGATAAGGTTCGTCGTTTCCCATTTTGCCGATGTATTTTTCATAATATGGCGGGGGAACCTGAAGAGGTACGTGGGGGATAGGCGTGGCGAAATAGAGGAAAAAAGGCTCTTCTTTGTGTTGGTCGATAAACCCCAGAGCTGCTTCCAGCATTTTCTCCGGAGCGTAATCTTTTTGGATGAAATCGCTGTATGATTCGATCTCGTACGGGTCGCTTCCTTCGGGAATTTTGGTTCGCGGTGCGATGGCTTCATTATCCAACCAGATCCGCTGTTCATTTTCCCAGAGAAAGGGCGGATAAAGATTATGTGCCTGCCGTTGGCAATTGTACCCGTAGAAGTAATCAAAACCCTGTCTTGTTGGTATGCCTTCTGTACCCGGTGCTCCGAGTCCCCATTTTCCCACCAGGGCTGTTTTATAACCGGCCGACTTCAACGTTTCGGCCAAGGTTCGGGTGGAGTCCGGAATCGGGTATTGACCTTCCAATCGTTCATCTGCCACCGCCTTGTGGTAGTCCCATACATCACCGCGTTCGGACCATTCATGATTTCCACGGATAAATGCGTTTCCTGAATGTTTTCCGGTAAGGAATATATACCGGGAGGGAGCACATACCGGCGACCCGGAATAGTGTTGGGTAAATTTCATACCCTGGCGTGCTAATGCATCAATATTGGGGGTATCAAATTTTGTTTGTCCGTAGCATCCCAGGTCTCCATAGCCCAGATCATCCGCCAGAATATAGATAATATTGGGCCTGGTCTGTTCGGACGGACTTTTCGTACAACAGATCAGGGTGAAAAAAAAGCCATTAAGGAGGAAGATAAGAGTGGCGAACCTCTTCATATGATTTTTTCGTATAAATTTATGAACCGGGCGCGAACCCCAATATATTTTCTTATTTTTAAGATATTAATAACAAATTAATGTCATGAATCGATTCATTTGCCTCTCCATTGTATATCTGTTGGTGCTCTTCACTGGAAAATTTGTCCACAGCCAGTCCATTTCGTCGGCGCAAATCGATTCACTGGTCTCGGCCACTATGGATTCTATGCCCCTGGCCGGCATCGCTGTTGCGGTAGTGAAGGATGGAAAAGTGATCCACAGCAAGGGATATGGTGTGACGGCCATTGAGAATCCCCAACCTGTGAATGAGCATACGGTTTTTGCGATTGCGTCTAACAGTAAGGCATTTACGGCCTCTGCCTTGGCTATATTGGTGGACGACGGGCTTTTAGAATGGACGGACAAAGTCGTGGATCACATTCCCGAATTTCGGATGTACGATCCCTACGTTACAGCGAATTTCAATATCCAGGATTTGTTAACTCACCGGAGCGGACTGGGATTGGGGGCAGGAGATCTGATGTTTTTTCCGGATGGTGCAGATTTTACCATGGAGGATGTTCTTCAAAGCTTCCAGTATCAAAAACCAGTTTCGGCATTCCGGACCAAATACGATTATGATAACCTGCTTTATCTAGTTGCCGGTGAGGTGGTTGCACGGGTAAGTGGCACGACATGGGCGGATTTTGTGCGCCATAGAATCATGGAGCCGTTGGGTATGGAAGATAGTGCTCCTGTATTCC
>CALGAA010000420.1 GCA_937952445.1 uncultured Bacteroidota bacterium
AAGCCTCCACTGTGGCAGCTTTGCCTTCGATGACTGGTTCTCCCCATCCTACCAACCCACATTTGGTTTCCAGTTTTAGGAACAACCAACGGGGCGGCACCCGATAGGTCTCCACATGGGTAATCTGAATCTCCCGGGCCATTTTATCCATGAATTCGGCGATTTTTATCTATTGGAAATAGGGTGTTTCAATTTAAAAATCTGAAAACTAAAGAAAATTTAGGAAATTATTTGGGATTTTCGGCCAGATCTTAATTTGCCTTTTTGGTGCAACCCGGTTAGGAAGAATCTGTCCTTACTTCCTGGTCATTCGCTCCAAAGCCCGTATGTTTTTAATTAAATGTCGTGGGTGGTGATAATTTTCGAACCGATCTACCTGGTGGTGGACTTTTATTTGTCGATCCCCTCCATTGACCCAAAGTTGATCAGGGTGATCGTGAAGTATGAATTTTTTCCTCACATAGGGATACACCTTATTAAACCATCGAATTGCCCAGGGATCATTTTCGGCTTCGATTAACATCATCAATCCGACCAGTACCTCTTCCTGAGCCCACAGAACCTTATCCAGCAGAAACGCATGATTGTCGACGTGGGTTAATTCGTGAAATATACCCCCATGTACGTCATCCCACGCCACTTCCACGTGTCTTTTGAACAAATACGAAGCCCTGTTCCATAGATCCTGATCTTGTCTGCGTTGGGCTTCAGCCATCACCATCCACAATACTTCGATGCCATGGCCCAGGTACGCGAACTGGTCAAGAGGGGTTTCCGGCACCGCAAAGTCGTGATGAAGATATTCGATCATCAGATCAAAGTGGGTTTGGTAGTGGTCATTCAACAAAGCATCGATGCACCTGTCGGAAATTGTTTGCAGGAATTCGTCTTCTTTGTAATCCAACAGATGTCCGGCCAAATTGAGCATGATCATCCAATGCCCCAGGACTCTGGGGGCGTTCAGCCGTTCCCCTGTTTTAAAATGAGGGACGTATTCATAGCGTGGATGGTCATATTCCTCTAAACAACCTTTCAATATCATGCGGGCATCATGCCAATAGTCATCCTCGTTCGTGGCTTTTGCCAAAGCGGCCATGCCTTCTGCTACGAAAAGCCCACCATAAATGTCTGCTTGCTGATCATCCAGCGGTTCCCCGGTTTGACTATACCCCCAGGGCCAGTAAGGGTACGAGCTGGATTTAAAGGACATCATAAAATCCAGGGTTTGGATGGCTCTCTCCAAGTAAACCGGGTCAGGAAGAAGTTCGTGATATAAGGAAGCATACACCCATATTCCCCGACCGTCATACCAGGTTCGTTTGTTGGCGGTGGGGTGATGTCCGTTCCGTTCAATATGGCAAAGAAACCCACCGTATTTCCCGTCATAAATGTGGCGGTCTACATAAGGCAAATAATATTCAAATAAATCCGCCCGGTAAAGCTGATGCAATTCATCCAGGGAGTATCCGCCCAGATTATTCAATACAGGTGTCATCTTATGCCCTACTTTTTTCAATTATCATCATCCAGGTTGAGGGAGTTTACCAAATTTTCAACCTCGGGATTGATCGGTTTTCTCACGATCAATCCATATCCAATATAGATCACTAAAGAGGTTATGATCGGACCGCTCAATTCCCAGCCATAGGACACAGTAAAGGCTAATTTAAACAAAGCGAACGTCAGTAATCCCCCAAAAATTGAAAGAAGTGCTGCTGTGCTGTTGCTGTATTTGAACATGGGAAGAAGCCCCAAAATCATAGGAACCGAAATGGGTCCAAGAAGAGCTGAGAACCAGGTGATGATCAAACCAATCACACCCCCGAATGAACTAGAATTCCAGGCGATAATAATGGTGATTAGTAAAAACACAAATGTTGTCAACCGTGCGATTGCCAGGGCTTTTTTCTGAGTAAAATTTCGAAAGCTTTTTACGAAAACGGGAAAAATATCCCTGGTAATCACCGCCGAAATCGTATTGGCATCTGAAGACACCATGGACAATGTAGTCGAGAATAAAGACGCCAGTACGAGCCCGACCAGACCTGGAGGCAGAAAATTCATAACCATAAATGAATAAGATTGAGAGGGATCCTCGATATCCGGTAAAAATATGGGGGCGGAAAACATCGGAAAAAACAAGATCAAAGGCCATATCAAATAAAGAATCGTAGAAAGCCAGGAAGCCTTTCTCGCCACGGATCCGGACGATGAGGATATAAATCGGGTCGCTAAGTTCCAGGTTCCACCGCTGTAGCTAAAAAACGCTATTAGCATAAAACCCAATGCAAAACCAAAGGTGTAGGGTTCATTGAATGGCTGGGAATTTTCAGGAGGTAACCGGTCCCACATCGTAAAAAATCCCATCGGACCGTCACCCAGCCGTATAAGGATATAGACAAACATGATTATTCCCGCTACAAACTGGATAAGAAAAGAGAATAAATCATTGACCACATCAGCCCAGAGACCCCCTATGGTTATATATACTAAGGTGACGATTCCCGCAATTATAATCCCGGTAAGCACAGAGATCCCTGTAAAGGCATTTAATAAAATGCCGATTGCAGCCCATTTCGCACCAATATCAAATAATTTTACAATTACCCCGCTCCATGCCATGACCTGTTGAGTAGGTAGATTATACCGGGTCGCCAGATACTCTGTGGGCGACTGAATGCCCGTTTTTGACCTCAATCTCGACCATCGAGGGGCAATAAATAAGGTGGTAAATACCATTGCAACGCTGATTCCTACTGCCCACCAGACATAGATTGTAAAGCCGTGGGTATATGCAATAGCTGCATAGGCTACGAACACCACCCCGCTATACCCCGAGACATGGTGGGATATTCCAGACAACCACCAGGGAAGCTTTCCACCCGCTGTATAAAAATCGGCAGACGAACTGACCCGGAAATAGGCCCAAACACCAATTCCGAGCAATACGAACATATAGGCAATCATTACTATGTAATCAATATTTTCCATATTTGTGATTTAGTGAACGTTACCGAAAGTACGATAATCTTTTAAATCAGCAAAAATTTCACTGATTTCTGAGGAAATTAATACCTTAAACGGGAATTGTAAAAAACCAAAATATGAGATCTATGTCGTCACCGGTTTCGTTCAAATTTCCCTTGTTTCTGCTCGGACTAATTCTTTTTTTTTCTCCCCGTATTTATTCCCAAAGTGACTGGATGGATTTATTCGATGGGCACACGCTGGAAGGATGGAAAACGGTTAACCCCAAATATGCAGATTTGTGGTATGTACACGATAATGCGATCGTCAGCGGTGATGGAGAAATGCTCATTCCCGAGAATACCTATTTGCATACCCTGGAGGAGTTTGAGGATTTTGAGTTGCGCTGTTTATTCCGGTTGACCGGTGACCCCAAAACCGGTATGATAAATAGTGGAATCCAGTACCGTTCCTTTATCCGGGATGGCATGATGATCGGATACCAGGCCGATATTGGTAAAGATTTTTGGGGCGGTTTGTACGACGAACATCGCCGGGCCCAATTGGTTGTTGGGGATATGGAACAACTTCAATATGTATTGCGGCCCAACGATTGGAACTCATACACCATTCGGGTGAAAGGTAATCACCATCAGTTGTTTATAAACGGCGTCCAAACCGTGGATTACTACGAGGAAGACCCCGACATACCCACCAGGGGCATCATTGCGATTCAAAATCACAGCGGGGGAAATGCTCAGGTCGCATTTAAATATCTGAGAATTCGGAAACTGGATTGAGGGGAGATTGTGGGAAGTACAGACAAACCGTCCTGAAGTTTCATGGAAACAGAGTTCATGCGCACAAAGTGTCAGCAGGCCCTCGACGTCACGAGTTATAAAATTTCACCAAATGGTCGATGATGTCGTGGATCGAATCGTAAATGCCCAGATCCAGATTGTGTAGTTTTTGTTCCTTGGACAACCTGTAAAGCATGGGATACACAGGCCAATCCCGTGTCCAGAATGCGCGATCCATAAAAATCATGGGACTGGCATACTCCAGGGTGAGGTAATGATTTTGAGTGACTTCCTGAAAGACTTCCTGCGTGGTGCCTGCCCTTCCGGGGGTAAACACAATGCCACCCTTGGCCATCGCAAGTAGACCATCCTCCCGGATACTGTTGGTGAAATATTTCGCAATATGGGTGGCAAAAGGGGTAGGAGGCTCATGCCCGTACAGCCAGGTGGGAATACCCAGACTGGGCCATCTTCCCCCGTCGATGGATTCCAATACTTCAAAAGCGGTAGATAACCACCATCTGTCCATATAATGCGGGGCTTTGCCTAAGATTTCCAACGCCCGCAGGACCATTTTTTCCCGCATCCCGGCCAACCAGGCTCCGAGATGGGTAGCTTCCATCGCTCCGGGTCCTCCTCCGGAAACCATTAATTTTCCCCGTTCAGTTAACATCTTTGAAAGCCACACGATGTTCCAGTATTGAGAACTATTTCTTTCCAACTGGTGACCGCCCATGATCGCAATAATGGATTTGGGGTCAAAATGAATGATCATATCATCCATAGCGTTGGTCATCGACTGATCGTGCAGGGCCCGGCCCAACGATTCCTTCAAATCTGTGGTGTACTTACCCGTTTTAATAAAATGCTGGTAAATGATCTGATCCAGGGTGTACTCGTATGACTCGGGATCGGACCGGTCAAATCCCGCGTACAATTCGCGTGGCTCATAAAGTTTGTTCGGGTACACTTCGTAGGGTAGGTTCATCCGGGGAAAGATATAATTGCTTTCCTGCAGCGAACAAACCACAGAATCGCCCATTTTACAGCCCAGGAATAAAGAATCCTGAATATTCGAACGCACCAGTAAATCGGCTATTTCCGTCAAATCCATATTGTGAAATGCCAGGTTGGTCATCGGTTCATCCTGATCCAATAAAGCGTAAAATTCCTCGATCGTGGTAATTTCTCTGGTAATCATATTTTGATCAATGGCCTGGACTCTATTATCTTATTGAGACAACAAAACATCCATTAATTGATATATGTCTTTTTTGGTGTTGTATAAATGCGGGGAAACCCGTAAGCAGTCAGCACGAACAGATACATGGATCTTCTTTTCCTGAAAGACTTTGACCAGGTTTTCCCTGAGTTCTTCTTTCAATAAATGTATGCCTATGATGTGATCGCTTCGGTATTGAGGATCAGGTTCGACCCAATAAAGCTTATTGTTCAACAAACTGTCGTATAGTTCAGTGGAAAGGTAACGACAATATTCCTCAATATTTCTGACCTGCCATTCCAACAACATTTCAAGACTTTTTCTGATCATGGCAATATGAATAAATGCGCTGTATTCTCCCATGTTATACCGTTGGGCTTTCGGCTGATAAGAAGATTCATATTGGGTCAGTCGCGTAAAGTCCTGGCTATTGGCCCGGTTGATCCAGTTGTTCTCGATGGGCTTTCCATCGTCAAAAGCTTCACCAAAATAACCGAGGGCAATACCGTATGGCCCCAGCAACCATTTGTAAGCAGCACAAATTAAGGCATCGGGTTGGATAAGCTGAATGTCAAAAGGAATAGCTCCTACCGACTGAGTGCCATCGATAATCA
>CALGAA010000421.1 GCA_937952445.1 uncultured Bacteroidota bacterium
CGCCTTTGAAACGAGAAAAACGCTGTGCAAATTCACTGCTATAATGGATTGCCATCGTGGTTTTTCCACAGCGAAGGATCGTGGTGAAATTCCCCGTCCAGCACCCCTTCCGAAATCCACGTTTTGAGCCAGGATTCATTCTTATCCAGGGGCAAATACCAGTGCGTCGTAGGTTTCAAGGTTGGCTTGCTTCCCGTCAGCATAGACACCGGATTGATCAGATCGCTGGGGCTGAGCGTACTCCCGCAGGATTCGCACTGATCCCCGTAGGCATCCGGATAACCACATCGGGGACATTCCCCTTTGATGTACCGGTCGGCCAGGAACATCCCGGCTTCGTCGTCGTAATATTGTTCTGTAGTTTGCTCCTCAAAAACCCCTTTTTGGTATAAATTCCGAAAGAATTCCTGGGAGGTCTCGGCGTGAATGTCTTCCGAAGTCCGGTGATAAATGTCAAAACTCATTCCAATCCGTTCGAAAGTGTCCTTGATCTGCGTATGATACCGGTCGACAATTTCCTGGGGCTCGACGTTTTGCTGGCGCGCCTTCATCGAAATTGCCGCACCATATTCATCTGACCCACAGACATATACAATATCTTTGCTCATCAATCGCTGGAACCTCACGTAAGCATCTGCGGAAAGGTATGCTCCGGCCAGATGTCCGAGGTGCAACGGTCCGTTGGCGTAGGGTAAGGCGGAGGTCACCAAATATCGTTTCGGAAAAAAAGAGTCTTCCATATATTAGTCCATATTACGAATTGAATAATGCATCGTTCCGGTCCGGATTTCACAACACCCCGGCTACTTTCCGCGCGCAAATATATAAAGATCTTAGCTTCGAATGCTATATCCACCGAACAAATGGCAGAACAGACCGATGCGGAACAAGTTCATGCCGCAGGTAAATCCGCGTGCTCAATTCGAATATTCCGGGTATGACAGGTTCGTATTCCAGCTCGTAAGTCAAAACCCCGTTTTCCTTTCCCACCAGTTTGTAAGGCACCCGGTCCACGATCCGATACTGATCCTCATCGTTCTCCCTGATCACCAGTTCTACACCCAGATGTGATTCGGAAATTTTACCGGGATTCAACACCAGGCGACGACGATATTGCTCCCCGGTGAATATCCGTTCGTCCGAAATTTTAATTTTTTCATAATCCAGTACCTCCATCTGATCCCAGTGTTTCAAAATCTGCTTTCGCCAGGTGATCAGTTTCCGCACTCCGGAATATCGGTTCTTCAGCACCTCCTTACTCCGGGCGATCAGCGGATCGTACAGGTTGGTCACATAATCAGCGAGCATGCGTTCCGTGGCAAACTGTGGAGCGATCTGCGTCATACTGTTGCGGATGTACTGGATCCAGTCCGCCGGGATCCCAAGTTCGTTTCGGTCAAAAAAGGCCCGCGTAATTTCGCTTTCCAGCAGAGTATAAATATGATCCGCATCGAGCTCGTTCTGGAGCGCCTGATCGGGATACGTACGTTCCAGCGGCAAGGCCCATCCGGCGTTGGGTCGATACCCTTCCACCCACCAGCCATCGAGTACGCTAAAATGCAAGCCCCCGTTCATCACCACCTTTTGACCGCTCGTTCCCGAGGCTTCCAGTGGACGGGTCGGTGTATTGAGCCAGATATCGACACCGCTGACCATCATCCGGGCGAGGTCCATATCGTAATTTTGGAGGAAAATCACCTTGCCCACGAACGCCGGCATTTTCGAAATTTCCACCACCCTGCGGATCAGGTCCTGTCCGGCGGTATCGCGGGGATGGGCTTTCCCGGCAAAAATAAAAGTAACCGGGCGGTCCGGATGATTCACGATTTTTTCCAGCCGATCGAGGTTTTGAAACAACAGCGTCGCCCTTTTGTAGGTGGCAAAACGGCGGGCAAATCCGATCAACATGCTATCGGGATTTATTTTTCGGGTGACATCCCGGATATAGGACGGATTTTCCAGCTCCGTAATCGCCTTATTCCGGGTGCGTTCCTGAATGTATTGGTGAAATTTTTCCCGCAACCTGGACCGGATTGACCAGATCGCCTGATCGGACATTTGATCCACCGCATTCCAGTTTGGATGGCCGGAATTGTTTGGATCCTCGAGCACCTCCCGCCATTCATCCGCCGTCCAGGTACCGTAATGCACCCCGTTGGTCACGTAGGTGATGTGGTTTTCCTCAGGGAAATAACCGGGATAAAGCCCGGCAAACATCTTCTGACTAACCAGTCCGTGCAACCGACTCACCCCGTTGATTTCCTGAGCCAACCGACAGGCCAGGACACTCATCGAAAACCGACCCCGGTCCATGGCTGGATCGATCTGGCCGAGATTGATAAAGTGTTCCCAACTAATCTTGAGGCGATCGAGCATATAGCTTAAATAGATCCGCACCAGGGATTCTTCGAATACATCATGCCCTGCCGGAACAGGGGTATGCGTGGTAAAAAGCGTGGTGGACCGGACCACTTCAGAAGCCTGATCAAAAGACAGGTTGTGCCGGTCGATGTAGTGATGCAACCGTTCGAGCCCCGCAAAGGCCGCGTGCCCCTCATTGAGGTGATAAATCGCCGGTTCGATGCCCAGCCGCTCGAGCAAGCGAATCCCGCCGATTCCGAGGAGGATTTCCTGCTTGATGCGATGCTCCGTATCCCCGCCATACAAGTGATGGGTCAGTGAACGGTCCTGCTCTTCGTTTTCTTCGATATCGGTATCCAGCAGGTACAATGCCGTATTGCCCACATCCACTTTCCATATCCGCGCTTTGACGGTACGACCGGGTAAAGAGATCGATATGAACTGCCATTTGCCGTCCTTTGTTCGGACCGGCTCTGCGGCAGAAGTCGTAAAATTTTGCTGGTCGTACGATACGATCTGATGCCCCGATGCGGAAATGGTCTGCGTAAAATATCCGTACCGGTAAAATAAGCCGATGGCCACCATGGGCACATTATCATCGCTGGCCTGCTTCAGATAATCCCCGGCCAGGACCCCAAGACCCCCGGAATATAGTTTGAGCGAGGCATGCAACCCGTATTCCATACTAAAATAGGCCACCAGACGCGAGGGATCCTGCTCGTTCTTCCTGTTTTTGTACGACTGGAACCGCTGCATGACCTCATCCAATCGCTGCATAAATTCCGGAGATTCGTGCAAGGTTTTCAGCCGTTCGAAACTAACCCGCTGGAGCAGTTCGATGGGATTTTTCTGGGTGGTTTTCCACAGCGCCGGATCGATCGACTGGAACAATGCCCGGGCAGCCGGGTCCCAGCTCCACCATATATTATTGGCCAGATCTTCCAGCGATTCCAACCCTTCCGGCAGATTGCTTTTAATGATCACCTGGCTCCACACCGGCGCATTGACTTTAAAATCAAAGGAAATATGGCCTTCTGTTTGGGGCACGTGAAGTTGTTCAATGATCGCCTTATGCCGATACGGAATCTGATCGATGGCCATGTCGTACGCTGACCGGTAATATTGAAACTGCTCCTCCCACAGCGCGATTTTTGAAATTTCATACGCATTCTCGCGCCATTTTAGCCGCTCGGTCTCGTTCAGATTGGCAAATTTCAGGATCGCCTGCTCGATCTGATCCGTCACCGTATTTTCACCATCTCCCAGTCGGTTCAATACCTCTGCGGCAGGACGTTCTCCTTCGTAATGATCCCTCACCCATTTTCCAAAACCCGCCAGATCAGAGGTGACCGTGGGAATATGAAAGGCCAGACTTTCCAGTGGGGTGTATCCCCAGGGTTCGTAGTACGAGGGAAAAACGGTAAAATCCAGCCCGATGAGCACCTCATAATAGGTCAGATTGACGATGCCATCCGCCCCGTCCAGGTAACTCGGAATAAAAATCACCT
>CALGAA010000422.1 GCA_937952445.1 uncultured Bacteroidota bacterium
CAGAAGATCAGTAATTGATTCCTGGAGTTCTGCGGTTTGGGTGCCCGGTCTGGTTTTTCATGTAACCGGCCAAAACCTTCTCACGTCCACTTCAGCCATGATGGGAAGATCATGCTTAATGTGTTCGACAAACATTTTGGCAAAAAAAGGAATCAGGCTGGTCCCCTTCGAACCAAAGCCATTGAACAAGTAAAGGTGATCATTCTCAGGATGAGCTCCGATCACAGGACGTCGGTCCTCGACCGCAGGACGTATTGCAGCCAGATGATCGATAATCCGATGCGCAGGTTTTATGACATTGGTCTTTTCCTGAAGGTATTCCAGGCCCGGGGAAGTTGGAGATTGATCCATTTCCCAGGTATCGAACGTACCAATCCACCATTTTTCATCCGCCATGGGAATATAATAAGCCGATTGTTTAATGATGTCGGTATTGGAGCATTCTGGAATGTGTACGATTGCTACTTCCCCTTTGTTTGGCTTCATTCGCACCCATTGAAAAGGAGTTTCCCGGGCCACCGCAGCACCATTAGCCAGGATCAACCGATCACTCTCAAATCCTTCGTATGAAAACGACCGTTTGCCCAACACTTCGGCAATGGGTTGAAAGGGGGCCTCCACAAACCGATTTTTACTTTTGAAATGCGCCTTCGCATTTTCTAAAAACCGAACGGTATCCAATTGATACCCATGCATAACGTAACCGGGTTCTACGAAATCGACCATGCCGGAAGCTGACTGGATCTCTACTGAAGTCATGGAACGACAATGGATTTTATATGCCGGATCAGAAAGTTTTGCATCCAGATCGTTCACCAACTTGTTATGGGGTACAGACCGATAAATATTTCGGGAAAAGAAAAACCGATCGTGCCATTGCTCCTCCCAATAACGATATACCTCTTTGAATACCGGGCTTAAGTGATCGTACAACCAGGAAAGGGCAAAACGACGTCCCGTAATGGGATTGATAATCCCAGCTGCTATCCTCGAGGCACAGGAAGGATCAGGACGATCGATAACAGCTACATCCAGACCAGCGCGATCCATCATCAAGGCCAAATGCATTCCAGCCAGACCGCCTCCAATAATAATCGCATCCACTACCTGCTCCTTCGAGGAAGGCATCAGGAATGTTGATTTACGCAAGACGGATCATACTTCACAAAAACATGGATCCACATCGACCGTGCGACCCGAAAAACGTACACAAAGGTGAGAACAGCTACAATCAAAATGACGATAAGAGCAGTATTGAAATCAAGGCCAAAGCCAAAGGTCATTATTAAACCAATAAAGAAAAAAGCCCAGGAAGACAGGGCATACGTGATGAACATGGCCCCAAAATAAAATCCGGGTTCTCTATGAAAATCGACACCGCAAGTTGGACAATTGGGCGGCATTGAAAATGAATGCGAAAGTTTATAGGGCTGCTTGAACAACTTCCCTTCTCTACATCGGGGGCATCTCAACCCAAATATGGACCTGATCATTCCCATGGTGATTTATCTAATATGAATGACTATATTGTTCAACAAAGATAATTGATTATGGTTTCCTACCGTTGAAGAGGCAAAATTTTTGCAATTATTTTATGAAAATACACCAAATACTGATCGCAAATCGAGGAGAAATCGCAAGTCGGATCATCCGCACCTGTCATAACATGGGAATAGATACCGTTGCCCTGTATACCGAACCCGATCATCACCTACCCTATGTAAAAGAAGCCCGAAAATCTGTGTTCTTGCCAGGAATGAGCCATGCCGAAACATATCTGAACGGATCTAAAATAATTGACATCGCTCTGGAAACGGGTGCGGATGCCATCCATCCAGGTTATGGATTCTTGAGTGAAAATGCTGATTTTGCACGTGCCGTTGAAGAGCGTGGGCTTACTTTTATCGGCCCCTCACCGGACAGTATCGAGGTGATGGGACACAAAATAAGAGCTAAAGAAATCGCATCACGAGCCGGAGTTCCCTTAATTCCCGGAGGTCCCTCAGCAATAACTACAAAGACAGAAGCACTTCAAATCGCCCGCCAAATTGGATATCCGGTTCTTTTAAAAGCAGCTGCCGGTGGTGGAGGAAAAGGCATGCGGCGGGCAAATAATGACACAGAGTTGAAAGAATTGTTTGAAGTGGTGCGGAGTGAAGCAAAAAGTGCATTCGGAAACGATGACCTGTTTATTGAAAAATACCTGGTCGACCCAAAACACATCGAGATCCAGATTTTTGGAGACCAGCACGGAAATTTTGTACATCTGTTCGAACGGGACTGCAGCATTCAACGCAGGCATCAAAAAGTGATTGAAGAGGCCCCATGTGCGATTATCAAACCCCGCACCCGGGAAAAAATGACCGAGGCTGCAATCAGTCTGGCCCGGGAAGTTAAATATTACAGCAGCGGTACCGTAGAATTTCTGATGGACCAAGACCAGAACTTTTATTTCCTCGAAATGAATACGAGACTTCAGGTCGAACATCCCGTCACAGAAATGATTACCGGAACCAATCTGGTGGAATGGCAAATCAAGGTTGCAGAAGGACAATCTTTACCACTCCGGCAAAGCCAGATATCCGTTTCAGGTCATGCAATCCAACTCCGTTTGTATGCAGAGAATTACCTCGAAGATTTTTCACCGTCCCCAGGCATCATCCAGAAAATACGGCTGCCTCGTCATCCTGGAGTCCGGCAGGAAATGGGGTTTGAGGAGGGAAATGAAGTCACTCTGTACTATGACCCCATGATAGGTAAAATCATATTCCACGCCGAAAACCGCGAACAATGCATGGACGAATTTAAACATTGGTTGAAGTCAACTCTGGTATCCGGGATCGATACGACCATTCCCTTTGGCCAGGTGGTCCTGGATGCTCCTCTTTTTCGATCGGGTCACTATCCGATCACCTTTTATTCGGAATTGGATAAAAATGAATTGGGAGCCGCGGAAGAGTTAAACGGTCAAATAGCCGCCCACTTTGTTCGTCAATTGTGGGAAGAGAAAAAGGAAGATAACTTTCTTTTATAGATGTCTGCTATCAAAGAAAGAAAAAAGTGGGTCTGAGAGATTCTCTGATTCATTCGTTTTTGAAACAGCTATGTTGCATAATTTTTCCAAACGAATATTTTAGACAGCATAAGCAACCCGTGCTGTCAAAGCACAATTTCCTAATCTTAGGAATATGAGTAAACCGCCTGTCAAATACGACTCAAACCCAATCCCCCACCACAAATTCATTCCCACCAGGGTATGCTTCTATTTTCCGATATTCCGCAATTATTGGACAATAGTAGATTGAAATTCAACGCAATATTCTTTTTCACACTGTGTGCTGTGATGAAATCGGCTTTATGTGCCCGGGAGATGAATAATCAAATACTTTCTGTCCACAATTAACATATTATAACTATATTGCATCTGTTATGGACCGGACGATGTTTGGTAGTAAAATTGGTTTGGGAAATTCCAACGAAGAGATTTTAGATTCTTGCGAGCAGATTTGGATGTGGAATGAGCAAATGGGATCAAAATACGCTGTATATCAGGCATGGTCGGGCCATTAAACTTTATATAAGATTATAATTTGTACAATAAAATCCGTCACCGGCGCTTTTTCATAGAGTTAAAAAACCATCAAATGAAAGTCACCTTTTTGAAAAGTTTTGTCGCGTTTCTCCTGGTCGTTTTGACTTCCACCATCACTTTTGCCCAATATTCGTACAAAGACCTTGATGAATTTAAAAAGTACCGCCAGGCCTTGGAACTTTATCAAAAAAACAATTTCGCTCAGGTGATTCCATTGATCGATGAATTTTTATCCGAAAATAATCGAATCTATGAATCCGAATTCCACAATATCAGGGTCCATGCAGAACTGCTAAAAGCCCAGTCCTCATTGTACAACGAAGATCCGGATGGGGAGGAATTACTGGTGACATTTATCGATAAATATCAGCCGGACCCACAGGCAAATGAAGCATTGTTCAATTTAGCTGATCATTATTTCCGTGGCCGGAAGTATGACCTGGCCATTAAATATTACAATCGGATCGGATCGGGTACACTGACTGCCGACCAAACCGCAGAAGTGGCCTTCAAGCTGGGATATAGCCATTTTATCAAAAAGGAATTTGAAGAAGCGATGGCCGCCTTTCAGCAGGGACGGAACATTCAGGGGGAATATTATTACGATCTCAATTACTACTACGGCATGGCCGCGTATTTTGAAGACGATTACACCACGGCAATCAATTCCTGGCAGATAGCTCAGAATGACCGGACTTACGAAAAATTAATCCCGTACTACCTGACCCAAATTTATTTCGTCAATAAGGACTATCAGAGGCTAATTACATACGCCGTCCCATATGCGACTCAATCGGGGGTTCAAAATCAAAAGGAAATCAATCAATTAATTGGTCAGAGCTATTTTGAGCTCGGAGATTATGCCTCTGCACAGCCCTACCTCGAAGAATACGAAGCAAATTCAGGAACGATGAGGGCTGAGGATTTCTACCAGTTGGCTTATGTCCAATACCAAAATGGCGATTTCGAAAAAGCCATCCCCAATTTCCAGGAGTTGAGCAACGAAAAAACGGCGATGGGCCAGACTGCTATGTACTATTTAGCTGAATCCTACCTCCAATCGGGTGATAAGGCTTCTGCCCGGAATGCCTTCTACAATGTAGTTCAATTCCAGGAGAATATGCCCCTTCGGGAAAATGCCTTGTTCAATTACGCCAAGCTTTCCGCGGAACTTGATTTTGACGTCGATGCGATCAATGCTTTTTCCAAATTTCTACCCACATCGCAGTACTACAATGAAGCCCAGGATCTGATGCGGGATGTCCTGGTCAACACGACCAATTATCGCAAATCCATCGAAATTTTGGAGCAGATGGAGAATTTATCACCCGAACTTCAAGCCGCTTACCAAACCGTAGCACTCCGTCAGGCCAATCTGGACCTGAACGAAAATCATTTGGATCAGGCACTCATCCATTTTAACAAAAGCCTGATCTACACGCCTTCTACTTCAATGCAGGCAGAAGCATATTTTTGGATCGGTGAAATACTCAACCGCAAAAGCAATTACCCGGAAAGCGAGGCTGCGATCAACAAATATCTGGCCCTGGCCAAAACCTCCACGCCAGGTAATCCGGCGGTCAATCCAGTGTATGCCAACTATATCCAGGGCTACAATTACATTCGGGGAGGCGAACACAGATTGGCGATCCAATCATTACAGAGAACCATCGATCTGGGTGAAGCTATGGCTCAATCTTCGCAGTCCAGACCTTCGGGCCTGGAAGATATCGTCGGCGATGCTTATATCCGAATCGGTGATAATTATTTCCAATTATCCCAATACAACGATGCATCGAACTGGTACCAACGAGCAGCAAATCAAAAAGTCTCCGGATATGATTATGCGCTGTACCAAAATTCACAGATCCAGGGATTGCGTGGGAATAGCGCCCAGCAAATTGCCATGTTGGATCGACTGCTCCGAGAGGTACCCGATTCGCGTTATGCCGATATTGCACTTCTCGACAAATCAGATGCGCTAACTCAAAACAATCAACTGGCCTCAGCCAGAGAACCACTCCTCATTTTGATCCAAAAATACAGGGGAAAAAGCGACCTGATGAACCGTGCGTTATTTAAGCTGGGTCTGATCGAATACAACCTTGGAAACAGTTCGCAGGCGCTGGAATATTATTCCCAAATCCTGAAAAACAACCCGACCAGCCAGGAATCATCCAATGCCCTAGCGGCCATTGAAGAAATCTACGTGATCGACAGAGGAGATCCAGATGGATATTTCAGGGTTTTGGAATCGGTGCCCGGGATGAAGGTAGGTGAACGCCAAAAGGATTCACTACAATACAGCGTAGCGGGAAATTACTTTGGGAATGGAGAGTATGAAAAAGCGGTTGACGCTTTTAGCCAGTACCTCACCCGCTATCCCAATGGTTTTCATACGTTGGACGCCCTGTACAACCGTGCAGAAGCCAACGTTCTTTTAAAACGATTTCAAGCTGCTCTTGCAGATTATGAACAAGTTATTCAAAAAGGAAATAGCTCCTTTTATAAAGATGCGGTCAAAAAAGCTGCGATCATAGCATACAACGACCAACAAAATTTTGAGAAAGCCCTTAGATACTACGCGTTGTACGAAGATCTTTCCAGTGGAGAAGAACAATTTGAAGCTCAAATCAACGCTTTGAATTCAGCGTTTGAGATTCAGGACCAGGAGGCTATTTTAAAATTTGCAGCGAAGGTAAGGGACAACCCTCTTTCCAACGCAGCTCAAAAGAGTCTGGCTCATTTCACCCTGGCCAAATCCAAAATACAGTCCGGACAGCCAGAGGATGCACTGAGTGATCTTGAATTTGTCGTTTCGAATTCAAATAATCAGCAAACGGCTGAAGCACGATATTTGATTGCCAAAATATACTACGACCAGAACAACCTGCAACAAGCGACCGAAAAAGTGCGGGAAGCGTATACCGAAAACGGAGCTTACCCGAAGTGGGTTGCCAAAAGTCTGCTTCTGAACTCCCGCATATTGATCAAACAAGGCGACTTATTTAATGCCAAAGCAGCTGTCGAAGCTGTAGTTGAAAACTTCTCCAGCGACGAAGAAATAATGACCGAGGCCAATGCCATTCTGGCGCAGATCAACAAACTGGAAAGTGAAAGCAGTAGAATCGAAAAGAGTACACAGGATGGTGAATTGGAATTAGATTTTGGCAATCAATAAGGACGCTGATATGAAATCATCCAGAATTCACGCCCGAAAACTATCAAACCTACGAATGAGAACAATTATGAAATTCAGCATACGCACAGCCTTCAGTACCATTTGTACGTTAATCTTCCTTAGTCTGACCTGGAGCCATCTCCACGCTCAGGACGAACTACCGACAAGCGAGGTAGAAGTCGTAAAGCAATTTGAAGCCAGGTTGGTGGAATCTAACCGGATAAACATACAACCCGAAAAAGAAGTGGTCCAACCGCTTCCTTTGAATTTTGAATACGAGGTGCTCAACCATCAGGAGGAGGTAACTTACAATCCACCCGAGATCAAACCCCGGGGTTATCGCACAGGCAGGGGTCCCGAGATTTATCGCGGATTTTTAAAAGCAGGTGCTGGCTGGCCACTCAATTACCTCGGTCAATTCGGTTACCGTTTTGATATCGACAGGCAGCGTAATGCCAATATTTTCGCAGACCTACGAGGACTCAACGATGGTCAGGTAGACGATCGAAAGGTCATGAATGCCACGATACAAGGTGATGCTAATTATTACACGGACCTTGGCCTAAAGCTGAGCGGGTTCGCCGGATTCAAGAGAGATATGTTCCAATATTACAATCCACCGGTCGAAATTGACAGCCTGACCACCAGCAAGGTCAACTACAATGATTTTACAGTGGGGGCAGCCATTCAAAATTATAAAGAAAACAATTTCGGCATCGATTACAAGCTGATGATCGAAGGCAATTTCCTCAATTCCAGTTTTGCGCAAAAAAACAACACCTTTAATATAACCGGACAAGTAAATAAAAAATTT
This sequence comes from uncultured Bacteroidota bacterium, assembly GCA_937952445.1. GTDB lineage: Bacteria > Bacteroidota > Bacteroidia > Chitinophagales > Saprospiraceae > Membranihabitans. The sequence goes on from CALGAA010000422.1 coordinate 7,588, forward strand.
GGAGAATCGTTTGTGCTTTCCGTAGGACTGGGAAGCTTTAATGACAACTATAAGGATATTGATGAGATCAAGCAAAATTATTTTGAACTCAATCCGGTGTTGACGTATTCCACGGGAAGATTTAAAATAAGCGGCGGGGTGTTTGTGTTATCGTCGGGCAGCGATGCCAGTATCAAACCCGACGCCGAGGTAGAAGTAGGAATCGTCGCCAATAGCCTCCATGCCTTTGTCGGAGCAGATGGAGGGTATAAAATCAATACCTTGAGAAATTTTATCTCTGAAAATCCCTTCATGGCTCACACCATGGATAGTTTGCGGATCACCAACACAAACCACTACTACGGCGGAATCAAGGGAAATATTAATGGGATAAGCTATAATTTGCAAGGAGGATACAGGCTTCAAAAGAATCTGCCCATATTCCAAATCCAAACTCCGCTTGACACCCTGGTAGATCATTTCCTGCTTTATGAGCCTGTATTTGATGATGCGACAAACATTTATGGGGAACTTTCGGTCAGCATGCCCCTACTTGAAAACCTCAATCTATACTCGTTGATCAGGTACGATCATTACGAAATGGATGAATTACCCGAGGCTTACTATATTCCATCTACCAGAATTCAAATCGGTGGAAAATACAGCATGATGGAGGGTAGGCTCAATCTGGGAGCGGATTTCAATTTCCTGACCGCGGTCAAATACCCCGAAAATGAATTCAGGGAACCCAACGCTGTTTTTGATATCAACCTAAATGGTGAATATCTATTCACTGATAATTTTGGTGCCTTTGTGCAATTGAATAACTTAGCAGATAGCCGGTACATCCGTTGGCAGGACTACGAAGGATTGGGATTGAACGTATTGGCTGGTATTTCTCTAAGGTTTAAATAAAAATTATGATAGATCTTGGCACATTACCCTCCAAGATTGCAAAGTATCAGGAAATCCTCCAAAACACAGAATCCTATCGAAAAGCATGGGAAGAAGGACTTCGGGATAAAATCGTAGACACCCTCAAGTCCATGATGAAGGAATTTGATTTGACGGTGGAAATTGATATCCGGGATGGCTTAAAAAATCTGGAATCTGTAGTACTCAGCCTGGGTGTGGTGCCCAGCGGGATATACGAACCCGTGGGGGATCAATTTCGTAAAAAACTCTATAAGGGAAATGGTATGCTGATTTTTCAGCAAATGTACAATGGCAAAATATATGTCATGATGACCTATCCCCATATCGAGCAGGTTGCCAATCCCAAGCCTCCTAAAACCCTGGAAATTATCCGACCTGAGGAATTGACCGAAGGCTATATCTTGCGATACCTGGAAACCTTTTTTAACGAAATTATCGAATGGGAGGATTACGATGATGATGTGCCAACCACAATTGGGTTCAATACGGGATTCCAAAACAATGGATTGTTGAAGGAAAGCAAAGAAACCTGACCCGAAATATTTCACCTCAGATTCTCTCATTAAAGATGTGCACTTGTTCAAGGGAACATGCATGCATTATAAATGTATCTAATTTATGCGGAATCTTAATAACCCTCCTTGAACCTGGCATATTCCGTAACATTGAAAACCGAACCATCCTCCTCGCCTGAATACGGTGCAAAGGTTAATATTTCATTATGCCACTCAGGCAATTCCTATTGATCTACTGCCAAAACAATCCCACTCCTGCCAGGATTAACGTGCCCCCTCTGCATCAGCGCGGGGCGAAAAAA
>CALGAA010000423.1 GCA_937952445.1 uncultured Bacteroidota bacterium
ATTTTCCATCCCTTGATATTCTTCCGGTTTTTTGATCGTGATCATGCTTTCCATTTTCAATTCAACTTTTTCTTATGAAATAAAATCTGACCGATGTTCAGGGTATACAATACCGCTAATCCCAGCCAGGCCCAGGTGGCGATACGAACGATGATCAATTGCCCTGACGCAATACCTATCACCAAAGCGGCCACCGATACGACGTACAGCCACAATTGCCACCGCACCCATCCCTCGCGGTACAACTCCCTGGGCAATGGCACCTTGACCTGGCCAGTCAGGTCCTTGTAATACGCATTCCAGACGATAAAAGGCAAGGTCTTGAAGCTCTTTCCCATAATAATTCCGGTAATCCAGCCCATAAATAAAATCGTCCCGTATACGATCGTAAGGGTCGACCCCCTCGTATAGTGAATCAATGGGATCAATAACACGGCCCCGATCAGGCACAGCAGGGAAAATAGCGTGTGCCGCATTGGGTCGTCCACCCTTTTCTTTATCCGGTGTAGGTAATTATCAGCCAAAAACCAAAGCCAGCATCCTATACCTGCTCCTACCAATAGGACATAAAATAAAACCCGGTCGCTATACCCCCAAAAATACAAATCCACCAAAAACAGAATTAGCGCCAGATTCTGGAAAATCAACGCGTACCTCATTAGTCCGGTTTTCGCGGAGCGCCCCAGTAAAAACATCGGGATAAGTTTGCTGCTCACTCCCGATATCAATTGGAGAAACCAGCCCGCCAACCCCATATGCGCGTGTAATTTGAGAATATCCATGTGGTTGCGACTGAAAAAAGGATATTTAAGGTTGATCGCCAGCAACAATCCCACGATCACCGTAAATACCAGCCAGCCGGCGGAACTCAGGATAAAATACCACGGAATCCGCCCACCGGTTGGCGCAGGTCCCGTCCATATGGCGTTGAATAAATAAAAAATCGCACTGATAACGACCAAACTTCCCCCCACAATCATCACCCAGCCCGTTCTAAAGCTCCAAAAGGAATAACTCAATAAAACCACTCCCGCCAATAAGCAATACCAGGAAGCGATAGCCATATCATCGCTCCAAAGCTTTTTCTCCGTGATCACGGGCAGCAACTGGTAAGAAGCCCCAAATATGATCATGGTCCCCCAGCCCAGCGCCGCGGTATGGGTGATGGCCAGTAAATGCGGATTGAAATAATGCATCAACAGACTCTGCGGACTCCAAACCATCAGCATACATAGGATCAAAAATGCTGCCGTACCAGTCGCGTAAAAAGGTAAAATGATCCCGGGTGGGGGCACCTGACTTGTTGGATAATTGATCACTACGGTCGTTGGAAAATCAGCATTTTGACATTTCCATCCCTTATACGATGTATCCGTACATCAAATCCACCATCTGCGAGTTCCTCCAGCAGGTAGACCGGAACCCGTTTGTGGTGTACATACAAAGCCCAGCCTTCCGGCAATTCTTCCAATTCAGCGAGTATAGTCTGCATCGGCATTGGCATGGCAAGATGCCGCACATCGATGACCTTAGTCTGATGACTGGAAAACTGACCACAAACTTCCTGGAAAGTAATGGCATCATCCATCAATACGTTGGTTTTGGGGGAGTTCTCCGGGGCAGAAAACTCAGTTGTTTTTCTGAAAAACGTGTGGAATTCCCGGTCGTTCATTTGTTTCACAAAGCTTTGATCTGCTTGTTTACCTTCCAGCAAATGAATTAATGGGGTCGGCACAAAGGAATTGATTACGCACAATATTTCCCCGGCTCCTACCACCTTGAATCGGGTGACGATAGCCTTGAGTGGATCGGTCCCGTTTTCAATAATCGGCCGGACATCAAACGTATGGATGTCTGCTGACCGGGCTTCGCTCAACCATCCGGGAGTATCATCCTGTGGATGGTCGGGCTCGTGATCTTCGGAGGCCATATACCGATAGCCGAGCGGATCCAGGACGCGGATAATGTCTTCTGGTCGGCAGCCCCCCATCCGGGCCGCCTCTTCGACGGTGACCCGGGAAGCCATAATCTTTCGCAACAGCGGATTTTTCAATCTCTTTAGGGGCGGAGCAACCCCGGCTATGGCCTGAATACTGGCGGCATCGTGCCCGATTATTTCCGAAATTTTGGTCTGCAGGTTGTAGTCCATAGTGTAATGATTCATAATGGATTCAAAAAATCTGGATATCGCTTTCCAGGGTTAGGATTTATCCGATAGCAACTCGATCACCCGGGGAAAAAGGATATTGTTCTCGATGTGAATGTGGTGCTTCCAATCCTCCTCAAATTCTTTCAGTCGTTCATATAGATAGGACCACGAACTGCACGCATCTTCCGGGAGGGTATAATCATTCGATATTTTGCGGAAATAATTTAAGTCTTCCACGGTGATGAGGTGTTCCTTCTCCAGCATGCGGATGGCAGATTCAAACTCCTCCCTTTCCTGATCTGATTCGCCAGGACCATCAGCGCACATTGACTGGATGCCCGGGAATAAGAAGCGCTCTTCCTTGTCCATATGGGCGTTCAGATCATTGAAGAAGAGTTGGGCCGCATAAGCGAGTTTTTTAAGTTCGGGGTACTGGTCTCCGTGTTTTCCGGCGACCTTGAGCACCAGGTCAGCCAATTGGCTGGCATTGGTTCGGGTATATTCGTGGTGCGAATGAACCAGATATTCCATGAGGAATCCCACTGTCCATTCGCGGTAATTGTGGGAAGGAGGGAAAACCGGATCGGTGGTGGTATCTTCCAGTGCTTGCTGGAGGTCCTGCTCGCTGATGGAAGCTTCTTTGGCGGCTTCCTTCACGGTTTTGTGTTGACCGCAACTAAAGTCGATGCCCTTCTCCTTGAGGATTTGGGCTTTCCGCAGATCCCTGGCGGCTATTTCCCCAATGGTTTCACTCCCATCCTGGCGTTTTTCTCTTTTGGCGATACGGACGCGCCACCATTCGGGGCCTTGTTCCAGATACTCCCAGGTAAAAATATCGCCGCGTTCTCCGAGAAGCTCGTAGTACAGGGGCTTGGGATCGTGGTCGTTGTCGATCACGAAGGATTCTCCCAAATCCAGAGCATCGAAATATTGAAAAATAGTGGGGTGCTTCAGACGGGGTTCGATCTGGGTCACATCGAGTCGATTTAATGGTGCCATGATGCGAAAATTTTTAAGGATTTATAATTAGGGACAAGATAGTCCTTATTTATATCCAGTCCAAATAAAATCTTGATTTTTTTTCAATATCTGTGTCCGGGAGGACCTTTCACCAAGGGCAAAGAAGATGCATAACCACAAAATAAGTCGACAGGTAAGAGTTGTTGGAAACGACTGCCCGGCACTGTGATCGATACCCAGGCGGGATCGAGGTTTCGAAACCGGTCAAATTAAATCGGCCTGGGTATATTTCCATCACGACATCGTTCCACGCTTTTTAAAAAAGACCGGAAGGAAGAACACCAATACAAGCACGGAAAAAATCATGCCTCCGATGGTGCACAATGCCAACGAATACCAAAATGGTTCATTCTGATCGAAAAGGACGAAAGGCAATAACCCCAACACCGTCGATAAAGCCATGAGCAGAATTGGAACAATCTTTCCGTTGTACGCCTTCAGATATATTTTCTCGACCGGCAAATGGGGTTGAACCACCCGGATCCGATTATAATCGTTGATGATAAATAAAGCCGCATTTACCGATAATCCCCCCACCAGTAAAAAAGAAGCGAGCCCTCCCTGACCAAACTGAAACTCGAAAAAGTGGGTGACCAGAAAGATTCCGATGTACGAAAAAGGGATCATCACCACCGGAATAATGGCTTGTTTTAAGGAATCGAATAAAATACAACCCAGAATCCAAATAAAAACCATACCCGCCAGGATGATGAACAAAACCGGAGATTTCGAATCATTCCCACCCCAGTAATTCCGCTGTGACTGCACTTTATACCCTACAGGTAAGGCGGTTTGAATTTGTTCGATACTTTCTTCCAACACCTTTTGACCCAGTCTGTGATTACCGATAAAATCGTATTCCAGGACCAATTGATATGCCTGATTTTTACGAACAATATCGCTACTGCCCTTTTCTTTAATCAGATGAAATACGTCCTCTTGCCGATAATAAGCCGCCGAGTCCAACCCAACTGGAGCATTTAAAAAAGACCACATCTGATCCCGGTTTCCGACTTCCTGGACCAATCGTAGCGGAATCTGGTGGCCATCGTACGACCACCGGATGACCGGTCCAAAATCGCGTCGGCCCGATTCCAGGTGGGAAGCCATAATTCCGAGATGGATATTGTTGCGAAGAAGGAATGCCGGGTCTCTGAATTCCATATAATAGTAATAATGATCGGGTATATAAAAATTGATATCCGAATTGATGTAGACTTTTTTGATCCGGGGATGTAGTTCGAGCAATTCCTTGGACGATCGGGCAAGCGCCCATATCTGGTCAAAGTTAAATCCCGACAGGACGATGTGTGTGGAAACACGTTCTCCAGGTAAGACATTGTTAAACGCATCCCCCACTCCCCATACCCGGAAATCAGCGCTACCTGCCGAAATCGCAAAAGAGGTCAGTTCATCCTTGAGCTGATATGGAAAGCCGGTTTGCTGATATTCCTCTCCGAACAATATTTCAATGACCCCCCGCTGCGGACTGGTAATGTTCAACTGAAATTGCTGAATTTCTGGAAAGGACTTCAGAAACGATTCGATCCGCAACATCACCTCATTGAGCTGGGAAAGCGTCCCGCCCGGAGGCATTTGAGCGTGGAGGAAAAGTTTGGTTTCTTCCCTTCGTTGCGAACCGAAAAAGAAGCGGTCGCGGTGATTATAAAAAAGTCGGAATGTTCCACCCATCCATTCATCCATAAAGGGCCGGATGTAATCTGAATACAAGGGTTTATCCTGAACGGCATTGTACCAATGAGCCCATTTGCCTTCTTTATCGACCGAGGTGGGGAGCAGAAAAAACGGAAGTCCAAATAGTAAGATAAAGACTGTGGGAATCATCCATCGGTGACGCGTAACAAATCGGTAATATGCACTATGTATGCGATTGAAACGAACCAACCGTCGGTGCTTTTTACGTCCCACCGGCTTTACGGTTCCGGTGCCAAGCAATCTGGTCAAAGCCGGTATCAAAAACAAGGCTGTAAACAGGGACATGACCAGATTGATGCTAAAAATCAAAAAGAAGTCCACCAGATTTTCCCGCTGACTTTTTTCCATTAAAAATATGGCGGCAAGGGCTCCGATCGTAGTCACCGTGGCGGCCAGAATGGCCAGAAAAATGTGACGATTTCCTTTTTTCCGGATGTGGTCCGACATGATAATGATATTGTCCAGAAGGATACCCAGGGAAAGGGTTAAACCAGCGATGGAATATAGATGAAGCGAAAGTCCGGCGAGATAGTACACGAGAAAGGCCGCCAGCATAGTAAATAAAAGGCTGGCAAATATAATAAATACCTGTCGTGGATTGCGGTAAATTACCACCACAAACACCAGGAGGATCACCATCGTAGCCACCGACCGGCGGGTAATGGTCCGGAGTTCTTTCTTCAGAAAATTCGCGGCGTTGTAGGATTCAAAAACCTGGATGAACGATTGGTTGGAATGTTCAAACCGGTCAACAATTGCTTGCGTGGTTTCAGCCAATCGGATCAGGTTAGCACTCCGTTCCGCCATCACGTTGAGGTTGACCGATTGGAGCCCGTTGATCCGATAGTACTGGGTGGGCGGTGCCACGCTCATCCGAAGATTTCCCACATCCCGGATATATACCGTTCGGTCCCCCCGACGTCCGATGGGCAAATCCGGTAAATACGACATTGGTTCCTGGTTCAGCCCCTGTCCGCCGTACACGAGATACACCAAATCGGAATCTGCGGTTCCCTCTCTTCGCTGGATTTTGCCGAGCTCTCGACGGGAAATCGTGGATTGGAGTGAAGCGATGATTTCGCGGGGCTGTATGTTAAAAGCTTGTAACTTATCGGGATCAAGACTAAGGTGGATCTCCCGTTGGGGAGCTCCGTAAACGGTAACCCCTGCAATCCCTGTTTGGGAGGCGATATCCGGCAGCAGATTGCGCGTCAAAAATTCGTGTAGCTGGGATGCCGGCATGGTGCTGTTGATCGCGAAGGTGAGCAGTCTTTGTTCGGTTTGAAACTCACTGCGATAATGGATTACGGGGAAGGATGTTCCCGCTGGAAATTCGCCGTACAATTGCCGGATCCGGGCGGACGTTTCGAGCCGTTTTTGACCTATGTCAAAATTCTCATCAAACTGCAAATTGATCTGACCGTTGTTTTCGGTCGATCGGGATTCGATGTCTGTGAGACCTTCGATGGAGGCGAGAACCCGTTCCAGGGGAGCGGTTATTTCGGACTCAATAGTTTCAGGAGTACCTCCGGGCAGTTGGTAGGTAATTTGAAGTCCATGGGTGCGCGGTGGTGGATTGAGCTGGATGGAAAGAAATGGAAGGACTGCCAGTCCGCAGAGGGCGATGACCACAGCGATGAGGACCACCCGGAAAGGGGTCATTTGAAATGTCTCATCCCGATTCATTGGGTTTCCACGTTTGATGGAACCCCCAATTTATCATTTTTTCTGGCGTTGGGAGCGAAAATGGGCTTTTTTTCGGTTATTTTGATACCGATGAATGTAGGAGTCCTGAAAGGACGATG
>CALGAA010000424.1 GCA_937952445.1 uncultured Bacteroidota bacterium
AGCCCAGTTAATTCAATTATATCCACATGCCAATGGCCAAAAGCCAAAAGCCAACACCCCTATTTCCAGCAGCCAAAGTCCGAATCCTACAGCTGAATTGCCTAAATCAACCCAAATATCTTGGCATACTTCAACATTTCTCCCTGGTTGGAAATTTTCAACTTACCCGTTAATATTGCCATCATAGGATTGAGATCACCTTTCAACAATTTCATAAGATCGGAGTCTGTGGCCTTTACAACGCATTTGGGTTCACCTTCCAAACCGGACTGTGCGGTGCATTCACCGTCATGTACACGGATGGTTACTTCATCGGTGGTTTGGTTAGTGTCATTGCGGATGATGAAATGAAAATTGGTTTCCAAACCTTCCAATACATTGGAATCCACTTTTTCGGGTAGGGAAAGTAAAAATGTTTTGCTGTCCATGGTTCTCTGTTCTAAGTACACGAAGTTGGGTCCACACCAGTGCAAATAAACTCGTCATACATATCACGAACTTAATGCCAGCTGTTGGTTAGCGTGAGTTATCGTATACAAAAACTGAACCAAAGTGGCCGTCCTTTCTTCTCCACTCAAATCATACATTTAAATACCCCCGGGATTCATGATTCAGCCGGCGTACTCGTTCAGTCACGAAACAATCGGTGGTGTTTCCCTAATCTCAGTAGATTTGAGTAATTTTGAATCCCCAAATTGATGAAAATCGACCAATCTATGATCAAAATCCAGCCAATTTTATGAACATTGTATTTATGGGAACACCGGAATTTGCCGTCCCGGTTTTGAGAACCTTGCACGAATCTCATCACATCATCCAGGCGGTGGTCACCGTGCCAGACCAATGGGGCGGACGAAATAAAAATCAACGGATCGAATCAGCGGTAAAAAAATACGCGGTGGCCAATGATTTGGAATTGCTCCAACCCACAAAACTCAATAAGTCTTCGTTTCTCGATCGGTTGAGAAACCTCCAACCTGACCTCATCGTTGTGGTGGCTTTTCGTAAATTGCCCAAGCTCGTCTGGTCGATTCCCCGACTTGGTACGATCAATCTCCACGCTTCCCTACTCCCTGCTTACCGGGGAGCGGCTCCGATTAATCATGCCATCATACAGGGAGAAAAAGTAACCGGCATGACGACCTTTTTCATCGATGACCAGATCGATACCGGTCATATATTATTGCAGAAAGAAATACCGATAGACGAAGATGACACAGCGGGTGATTTATATGAAAAAATGATGGCATTATCCGGAAATTTGGTCATGAGGACGATACAGGGCATAGAAGATCAATCCATTGTTCCCCGGCCTCAAAATGACGATAAAGCTTCCATTGCACCCAAGGTATTCTTTGATCAAAACGAACTCGATTTTGATCAGCCAGTAAAGGTGGTTTACAATTTTATCCGGGGCATGAGCCCCTACCCGGCAAGCTGGACCACGTACAGGGAGAAAATACTAAAGATCTATTTTGCAACTCCAGTCAAACTCCCCCACAACGAGGTTCCCGGAACAATTAAAACAGATTACAAGTCCTATTTTAGAATTTACTGCAGCGATGGGTATCTCTATGTAAAAGATCTGCAATGGGAAGGAAAGCGCAGAATGAAAATAAAGGATTTTCTAAATGGATTAAATCCTGATTCCTGATTCTGATTACATATAGGTAAATATCACCCGTTTAAAGGCTTCTACCATAAAATCCACAAATCCTACTTCCTTAATTTTGACTGAATCGGTCATATTAAAAAATGAAACAGATTCAGATACCAGAAGATCGGCGTGATAATTGTACATAATATGAAGCGTACTAATGGCGCTTAGTAAGATCAGAACGATGAAAATTCTTCGTAATTTGGTATTTGATTTGATCTTATCCATGGAACAAATGTACGAAATAATGTTCATATGAGGAAAATTTATTTCCATTTCTTTCAATTTTTATGGAGTAAAAATCGCCTGCTAGCAGGAAGCCGTGTGCATTTGGGATCGGGGAAAACGGTCGGCGATCAGCAGCATGAAAGCGCTATGGAAGAATAGAACCGGGGGGAAGAAGAAATCCATGGACAGGGTCAGCGAACAAGTCCGGACGATCTATGCTGTCATGGGTTACAATGCAGGTAAATTCAGGTTCATAATGCCATACCGCTCCTGCAATATATTCAGATGGTGAATTTCGTGGCCGGCGATTATAAAGGGGATCGAAGGCAAAGTGAGTGTCAGCTTGCCCAACCTTCCCTGTAATTTCATTTCCACTTTTGTCAATCCGGCAAAGAGGAGAAATGTAGCTTTCCGTACGGTTTCGTATTCATCCCGAATACTTTCAACAGATCGCTCGATCCGGGGTAAATTTCGAACATAACGATCCTGGTCGAAACCGTGCATCACCTTTTTATCCTTTCTGGAAATATGTAAGGCACGCCCCTGAAAAACCCGTTCGGTATCGATCATATGCAGCAGAACTTCCTGCACTGTCCATTTGCCTTTTTTATATGCATAGTTCATCTTATCATGCGGGATCACGGACAGCGTGGCCATAAAGCTCGTCGCACCCTCCATCAGTGCAGCAAAGCCTTCATTTTGCTGGACCAGATCCGCATATTTTTGATAGTATTCGGGTATTTGGCTGTTTCCGGGTTTATGAATCTTATACGGATACCTATGAATCATGGATAAATTTCTTTTTCATCCGTACAAATTCATCTTCGGTAATTATCCCTTCATCCAGCAGTTCTTTGAGGTCTTTCAATTTCTGGACTGTTTCATCAACTGTTGATCTGGTTTCTGGTGGCGAGGCATTTTTATCCTTGATTTCATCCTCTGATTTTTTCATTTCTTCCTGGTATCGTTTGGCTTCTTCTTTACCCTTCTCAAATTTTTCGCGGTATACTTTTTTGATCCGATTAAGATCAATATCCAGGATTGTGCCCCCCTTTTCAAAGTGGGTTCGAAATGAATGGCCGACCGCATAGGTAGAAGCTCCCGAAAGTACCGACATGGTGACCCCTCCAATTATCGTACCGATCCCGGGTATTAATTTTATCGCAGTCCGTGCGCCCAACTTCGCCAACATCGATGAGGTCAGGGAAGTGATGATGGCCTTGCCTTCCTCTTCCTTAAAATCTACCTCATAAATCTTACACAACCGGCGGATCAGGTCAAGCTGTACAGCACCTACGGTAAACAAATCGGCCAGAGGAAAAGGAATCAGACCTGCTCCCATGGAATAAAGCATATGATTGCGTATCGTACTTTCTGCTAATTCCTGTTTGGATTCCATAACTGATGATTATGACAGCGTCCAGCCATCCCGGTACTCCCGCCGGACGAATTCATTCGCCGGATCAAAGTTGGTGACTTTCATATTTTGACCATCCCACAGAAGCCTCTTTCGTCCCGGGTAGTCGTACGGAGCCCACGAGGTAGGCGTCTTACCCTCTTGCAATTCTTTGATCTGATAGCTGCGAATACCGAGGTTCCCCATCAGTACGGTTTCGGACAATGGACCAGCATAAGAAAAAGGAGACGATGTTTCTCCCCCATCCATACAAGCTACTATCCATTGTTTCATATGACCGTCCATACCGCCCTCTACCCTTGCGAGCGATTCTTTTGGTTTGTTCATATTTGGATTCCCATTTGGATAATGCAGTTTGGGATCCAAACCGTAACATCCGGCGGACAACATTCCCTTGTCGCCTACCAAAAGTATTCCCCCATCCCAATTACCCAGCTTTTCGTTGGGGTCAATTCCATCGGGGAACGAAGGCATCAACCCTCCGTCGTGCCAATGCAACTTTACAGCCGGCATCCCATCCCGTTCGGGGAATTTCAGATGCGTGATTGAACTCGGCGGACAACTTTTGGAGTAGTTGGCTTCGTAAAAGTCATCAATCCAAACGGTGGTGTTGCTGCTCGTTACTTCCGTCGGGTACCCCAGCTTGAGCGCTTTAAAAACCGGGTCAATGATATGACATCCCATATCTCCGAGCGCGCCCGTACCATAGTCCCACCATCCACGCCATTTAAAAGGCAAATACTGCGGCGAATAGTGGTTGTATGGGACTGGTCCCTGCCACAAATTCCAATCCAGCGTATCGGGAATTGGACTTGCTGCTGTGGGAGCAGGTCTGCCTTGCGGCCAAACTGGTCGATTGGTCCAGCAATACGCTTCTGTAACATCACCGATCATTCCTGCCCATACCCATTCGCAGACTTGACGGATCCCATCACCAGAACTTCCCTGGTTTCCCATTTGAGTGACTAGATTTTTTTCTGCCGCTTTTTCGGTCAATACCCTAACTTCATGAATGCTGTGCGCGAGCGGCTTCTCGATATAAGCGTGTTTGCCCATATCCATCATAGCTGTCCCAATGACTGCATGAGTATGATCCGGTGTCGCAATCATGACCGCATCAAATTCATCCTGAATGCTTTCCAATTTCCGATAATCCTTGAATCGTTTGGCCTGGGGATTTGCCTGGTATGCACCAGCAGCCCGCTTATCGTCCACATCGACCAGTGCAACCACATTCGCCCGACCACTTTCCTTCGCACCACTCCAATGCGAATTTCCACGGCCTCCGGCGCCTATGACTGCAATATTGAGTTTATCAGAAGGAGCAACCCGGCCAGGTTGGGAAAGAACCGTGCCTGGTATAATTGTGAGGGCAGATGCTCCAACTACGCTATCCCGGATAAATTTTCTACGTTTCATATCTGCTGTAATTTGAAAGATTTATGTCAACAATAGTTATGCCTCGATATACATCACTTCCTTCACGGCCTTGATGATTTTCTCAGGATTGGGCATATATTCCTCCACCAGAGTAGGGGCATAAGATAGTGATGTATCAGCGGCATTGACCCGAATGACGGGTGCATCCAAATAGTCAAATGCGAATTTCTGAACGATATAGGTCACCTCTGCTGAAACTCCAGCAAACGGCCAGGATTCATCGATGACCACGATTCGATTGGTTTTCCGGACTGATTCTATAATGGTATCATGATCCATCGGACGAATCGTCCGCAAGTCGATCACTTCCGCAGAAATTCCTTCTTTTTCAAGTTCCTCCGCGGCTTTCATTGCCTCGAGCACCATTTTATTGAAAGAAACCAAAGTCACATCCTTCCCTTCTCTTCGTATAGCTGCCTTTCCAATAGGAACCAGTAGATCTGGATCGTCAGAAACCATACCTTTGTATCCGTACATCACCTCCGATTCCATTACACAAACGGGGTTCGGATCACGGATTGCTGATTTCAACAAACCTTTTGCGTCAGCCGGATCGATGCAACTGATCACTTTGAGGCCAGGCGTGTTGGCCATCCAGGATTCAAAAGTTTGAGAATGCTGTTGGGCCAATTGTCCGGCAGCCCCGGATGGTCCCCGAAATACGATCGGACACCCAAATTGACCTCCGGATTGAGATAAGGTTTTCGCTGCGTTATTCACAATCTGATCGAAAGCCAGAATCGCAAAGTTCCAGGTCATAAATTCAACGATCGGCCTCAAGCCATTCATCGCCGCTCCCACACCCAAACCGGCAAAACCCAGCTCGGTAATCGGTGTATCGATGACACGTTTCGCACCAAATTCATCCAACATACCCCTGCTGACTTTGTAGGCTCCATTGTATTGAGCTACCTCCTCACCCATGAGGAATACCGTTTCGTCTCGTCGCATTTCTTCGACCATGGCCTCACGCAGTGCGTCTCTTAATGCCAATTCTCTCTCCATATTTTTAAACTAAATTTATTTTAATTATGAATTCTCATATTTAATATCCATGCAATGTATGGATTAATTTTCACAAGTCCCAGACCTTTTCCAGTTTCTTTTTCACGTCAAAGCCTCCAAAAGCGCCCGACGTCATCAACAGTACATTCACCGGTGCCCCCCTCTGTTTTTCCAGAGAAAAGTCCAACGCCTCTTCCAGTTCATCGCGGTGGTGAACGACGATCAGATCCTTGCGGCCAAACGAACGCTTGATGTCATCATCGTCCAAAACTTCCATTTTTTTATTGGCCACAATCTGTGGATCAAACATCACGATGGCCTGGTCGGCCAAATCCAGTGCGCCGGCATATTCGGGCAGGAATCCCTTGTTCAGGCTTGAGTATGTATGTAATTCCAGAGCCGCGATCAACGGAGTTCCCGGATGCAATTCCCTAATGGCCCGAACGGAAGCCTGAACCTTAGATGGCGCGTGTGCAAAATCGATGTACACTTTGCCCCGGTCACTTTGCAATAACAGTTCCAGCCGTCTGGAGGATCCGCTAAACGTTTCGGCAGCTTTTAAAAGTCCTTCCCGATCCAAGCCCAGTTGCTCGCACAATGTCAATGCAGCCGTCAGATTTTCTACATTGTGTCGGCCGATGATCTTCAGTGGATGTTGCCCTTCGATCACCACTACCCCATCCACAATTTCAAAATCCACTACCTGATATGGAATTGCGTTTTCCGGTTTGATTTCCTTGATGAGTCGGACGACCTCGGGATCAAAACCATTGTAAATCACCACGCATTCCGGCCTTAGAGACTTCAGTAAGGTTCGAAAAGCCTCACAATATTGATTATACGTCGGAAAAACATTCATGTGATCCCAGGCAATGCCCGTAAGGATCAAAAAATCGGGATCGTAGTGTAAAAATTTCGGTCGTGAATCGACGGCTGAAGAAGGATACTCATCTCCCTCCAGCACAAAATACGGACAACCATCAAAGGTGACGATATCATCCACGCCCTCCATTTTGGCACCGATCAAATGGTCCGTGCACTCCCCCATTTGTTGCATAAGATGTACAACCATCGATGCCGTTGTGGTTTTCCCGTGGGAACCAGCGACGACAATCCGGGTCTGGTCTTTTGACCTGCTGCTGACGTAAGATGGAAAAGAATGAATCGTCAGGCCGAGTTCTTTGGCCCGAATGAGTTCAGGGTTGTCCGGTCGCGCATGCATCCCCACGATTACGAAATCCAGATCGGGGGTTATTCTTTCGGGATCCCACCCGGTTTTGTCCGGGCACAACCCTACTTTTTTCAGGCGACTTAATGACGGATCAAACAAGATATCGTCCGATCCTGTCACTTGAAAACCCTGCCGAAGAAGCTGTATAGCAATATTGTGCATGACGGCGCCTCCAATAGATATGATGTGAACTTTTTTCATATTTCCCTTATCCGGTCAAAGATAAATAATTGATTCACCTCTCTCATATTCCACGCCTATTTTCTTCTCCAGGTCAGGCGTATCTGTGGTGATAAGGTAGATGGTGCTATGTCTTCATAAACCGGCTAATGCCTGACAAAGATAGGGATAATTTCGGGGAATAACTCGTCAGAGCCAGTGATTCATACACGAAGTCCCCTTGCCACAATTTGCGATTCGTTGGAATGCCAAATCGGGGCTCAATACGTCGGATATTCATGTGACTGGTGCACTAAGGTTTGAGGAAAGCCTGATCCAACTCGTGTTGTTCAACAGGGATATGGTATTCACCATGCGGCCTATAGTCGCCGGAAGGCTCAATCCGGCACTTGTTTAAAAAAGCCTAAATGCTATATAACCCAATTTGGATATGGTGAATTCTAGTGATTTCAGACCACGATAGGCAAAGATGGGTTCTTTTAATTGGCCGTTGTCGTGGCTGAGCCATCACCTTCGTTTTTCAGGGCTTTAATGACCTCAGCGATTTGCCCAAAACCAATCCCTTTCGATGCGATTTTGTTATCGGAATCGATCACGAATACCTTCGGTGTCGAACGTACGTCGTACAATCTTCCATAGGCGCTAACGGGCAAGGTATGAATTCCGGCGGGGCCAAGATCGTTCTCATCTAAAAAAGCTTTGCAGGATTCATCAGCTTTTGTGCACACGGTGATAAACCGAATCGAAGAATCATTGATCTCATCCTGAATTTCTGGAATGGTGGGCATTACCTTTTCGCAGTGATTACAAGTGGACGACCAAAATATCAACACTTTATATGAAGCAGAAACATCCTGCAGGGTCACCTCTTGTTCCTTATAAATATCATAAAGCTGCAGCGGTGGTGCTTGTTTTCCTAACAAAGTATAACTAAATCGTTCGGCATTATCCAGAATTTTGTGTAAGGTTTCTTCATCCACCCAGGGTGCTTTCCCCTTTCCATAGTACTGCTGCGCCAAATGGACGTATACTGCGTCGTGACCTACAATTTTTGGATTCGCGTATTTATTGAGCAGCTTAACCAGAAAATACCGGTAAATCGTACTCTCCTCATCAAGCAAAGCAAAAAATTCGTCGATGGCCTGATTGAGTGAATCGGGTACCTGAGAGGTGTATTTGTCAAAATATTCCATCACCTTTTGATGTATAAAAGGAGTCCGGAGTAACGCTTCTCTGCTGAGGTCGAGTTGATCGAAATAATGCTCCCGATAATATTGAAATGCTTTCACCTGCCTTTCCTCACTGGACAATCCGGGAAATGGCGGAATGGACGGTTCCCTACTCGCTGAAATTACCAGGGCTGAAAGCGAGTTGGGATGATTTTGTAAAATTTCATCTTGCTTTTGAAGCACCTTCTGATCCAAAGCAGTCAATTGTGCATCCAGGTCATCTTTCACCGACTGATCGGAAGCACTACTTAGTTTTTCTTCTAAGATCGCTTTCTGTTTTCGGGCAGAGTCAATAAGGTGGAGATAATCATAAAATATTGTATTATCCTCATGCCCCTCTATTTTTGTTTGTGATGAAATATTGAGGGCGTCGGTTTTCATCGCAAAGTGCTGATCATCATCGATCAAAATCTGAAAGAAAGAATTCTCCGGCGGCATCACGAAGATGTATACACCGTGCGGCAATAGCTCTTCGCCCTGAAATGAAAACACACCCTGCGCATCCGCAAATGCGGTATCCCTTACGTATTGGGCGTCCCCGTAGAAATAGGCCAAATAAAGCGTATCGCTTTTGCGATTATCTATCTCAACATCAATTTGATATGCTGCTTGAGATAAAGAAACACTGAATGCAATTAACACCACTAACCCTGTCAGTACTACCCGGTATATTTTCATTTCGTCTTTCGTTTATTAAATTATATAGAGCTCTTAGTCCGTTGAAATGAGAATGCACAATTTCTCCAACCCACCAATCTTATTTTCCATCCATCTTCCCACGTTCTGCGAACAAAAAAGGATAAAACTTTTTTATACCCATTTAAATTTCACCTCCACTTACAATACGATTTGACTTCGAATTATTGTGTTAATTTGGACTTAAGATCCGCTTCGCTGTATCGGATTGACTTTAATACTTTCCCATCGGTGTTTCGGTGCACGGTAAACACCTCGCCCCGCTGCTGGATATAACCATCTTCCCCTTTGCGTTCCTGATAGTGCCGGATCGTTTCTTCCGCTTCTTCCAGCGTACTACAGGTTTTACTCATGTTGCTCCGCTGAACTTCATCAAACAACTCTTTAAACTTCGAACCCATCCCATATTCCAGGATGGCTCCTGACAGGACATATTGAAGATCACAAAATGCATCCGCAATTTCCACCAGGTCCCCCTCTTCGATGGCTTCTTCCAGCTCTTTCAATTCTTCACGCAGCAGATTTACCCTCAGCGTCGATCGCTCTTTGGATATCAGTTGGGGTTCATCCAAAACTGGTAAACCAAAGGTTTTATGAAACTTAGCAACGGAATTTAGGGGAGAAGGTTCTTCGAATTTCATATTTTTTGCGTTAGATTCAGGGCAAAATTAAGGCAAAATCAGAAATGACAAAATGGAAAGTGGGAATCACGGGGGGCATAGGGAGTGGAAAAACATATTGTGCCCGTATTTTCTCCCATTTGGGAATTCCCATTTACAACTCGGATGAGCGAGCACAGTGGATCATGCTGCACGACCCGGAAGTTCGATCCGGGCTCCTGGAACTTCTGGGTCAGCAGACCTATACCACGGACGGAAAACTCAACAAGGAATTTCTCAGAACCAGGGTATTCGGATCGCCATCAACCCGGGAATCCATTAATGCAATTGTACATCCGGCGGTTGGCCGGGATTACGAGCAGTGGCATGCACGGCAAACAAGTCCCTATACTCTAAAAGAAGCAGCCCTTTTGGTGGAATCCGGTTCGTATCTGTCCCTGGACCATCTCATCATGGTACGCGCTCCGATTACGCTGCGATATCAACGGGTGATGGCCCGCGATTTCATTTCTGCCAAATCCGTCCTTGATCGGATGGCCAGCCAACTCCATGACGAAGAAAAGGAACGGGTGTCTGATTTAAAAATTGACAATTCGGGATGCTATCCGCTGCTTCCACAAATATTGCACATTCATAAATATCTATTACGTTGAAAAACAATCAATACTACATCGATCTGGAAACCCGGCATGGCGCCCACAACTATCATCCATTGCCCGTGGTATTGCAACGCGGTAAAGGCATTCATGTGTGGGATGTCGAGGGACGACAATATTTTGATTACCTCTCAGCTTACTCGGCTGTCAACCAGGGACACAACCACCCTTATATTGTCAGCGCCATGAAAAATCAACTCGATCAACTGAGCCTGGTGTCCAGAGCGTTCCACAGCGATCAGTTGGGGCTGTATGCACAATACATCACGGGGCTGTTTGGCTACGACAAAGTTCTTCCGATGAATTCCGGGGCAGAAGGGGTCGAAACGGCGATTAAATTATGTCGGAAATGGGGTTATAAAAAGAAATCGATACCGACCAATCAAAGCAAAATCATATTCGTATCCGGAAATTTCCACGGAAGAACCCTCGGGGTTATTAGTGCTTCAGTTGACTCTGATTCGACGGCGGAATTTGGTCCGTTTGTTCCGGGGTATGAAGTCATACCTTTCGACGATCTTGCGGCACTGGAAGAAGCAGTAAAAGACCCCAATGCTGCGGGCTTCGTGGTAGAGCCAATTCAGGGGGAAGCCGGCGTCAAGGTTCCTTCAGAGGGCTATTTGAAAGAAGCAGCCCTTCTGTGTCGCAAACACGATGTACTATTTATAGCAGACGAAATCCAGACGGGTTTGGGAAGAACGGGTCGAATGTTGTGCTGTGATCATGAAAATGTACGGCCGGATATATTGATATTGGGAAAAGCCCTTTCGGGAGGCTTGTACCCCGTTTCGGCTGTACTGGCGGATGATGAAATCATGTTGACGATCCAACCCGGGGAACACGGCTCGACCTACGGTGGCAATCCCCTGGCATGTGCTACAGCCCTCGCCGCTCTGGAAATTTTACACATGGAAAACTTACCGGAAAATGCCCGTGTTATGGGCGACCTTTTCCGATCCGGTCTTCTGGAAATTCAAAAAACGTATCCGATGATCAGGGAAGTCAGGGGGAAAGGACTTCTAAATGCCATCGAGCTTGATGCCGATCCGGATTCATCTACTGCGTGGGATCTCTGCATCACCATGATGAATCATGGATTACTCGCCAAGCCGACCCATGGAAATATGATCCGGTTCGCCCCACCATTAATTATCGGGCAGGACGATCTGGAAAAAGGACTTGAAATCATACATCAATCCATCCGATCGCTTTAAGACAGCCCTGATGCACCGTTTCACCTTCCAGCAAGATGTGGCCATGCATGCATTTTAAGGCTCCTTTTCGGGAGCAATAAAATTTTACGAACTTTGTGCGTATGAAAAAGAAACTTGTAGTCCTTACCGGTGCCGGGGTTAGCGCTGAGAGTGGAATCAAAACATTTCGAGATGCAGACGGATTGTGGGAAGGCCACGATGTCAATGAGGTAGCCACGATGACGGGTTTCCTGAGGAATCCTGATCTGGTACATGAATTTTATAACCAGCGAAGACGGCAACTTCTGGAGGTCCGACCCAATGCCGCACATGAATTTCTCGTCGAACTCGAGGACGATTTTGATGTTCATATCATCACCCAAAATATCGATGATTTGCATGAGCGGGCCGGGAGTACTCAGGTCCTACACCTCCACGGGGAATTGCTCAAAATTCAAAGTTTATCGGATCCTGATCGTGTGATCCCGTGGAAAGAAGATTTAACCACTGATTATATCGATGAGGACAATCACCAGTACCGTCCCTTTGTGGTCTGGTTTGGTGAGGCTGTTCCCCAACTTTCCCGGGCGGCCATTTTATGCCAGTCTGCTGAGATTTGTCTGGTGATCGGCACTTCCCTGCAAGTGTATCCTGCAGCGTCCCTGCTCGATTACTGTCCCCCGGAAACCCCCATTTTATATCTCGACCCCAACCCGGGGAAAGTCACTCATTTTCAAAATCATTCCCAGATAGAAGTATTTCCCTACACAGCTACGCAGGGAATTCCTTATTTGAGAAAAAAATTATCCGATTTTAAATAATTTTTATTCAAGGTTCGAAAAAATATTTCAATTAAATTTTTGGTCCAAAAATGTCATATTTACATTATTTAACTCCCCATGCTAAATATTGACTTTTTGCCCTAAATAATGGGCCTCAATTCTGTAAAATTTATTTTTTAAAACCTGGTTGATCTCCATTTTATTTTCTAATTTTACCTCCGCAATGCAGGAAATAAACTTTTCATATCATCTTTTCTTTCCACGCTCCTACAGGCGCGGGATATTCAGGAATCACCGTTGATCCTGCATATGAGTAATCGCACTTACCGATCAAATCTGCCTCATTACAATTTCTTTAATTTCATTTAAATGGACGTTCAATATTTTATAGGTAATAAGGATCATAGTATCTATGCTGAAGAAATCTGTAAAGAAATTGAGAAATCAGCTAAAGTCCGGGGAACAGGAATCGCCAAACGCGAGCCCGAATACATTCGCAAAAAACTGGAAAGCGGAAACGCCATCATTGCGCTTGACGGCGACCAATTCGTCGGCTTTTGTTACATTGAAATTTTTCAAGGGAAAAAATACGTGTCCAATTCGGGGCTGATCGTCAAGGACAGCTATCGGCAAATGGGAATCGCCAAGCAAATCAAGTACCGGGTTTTTGAGTTGGCCAGGGATAAATTTCCTCAAGCTCGTATCTTTGGGATTACCACGAGCCTCGCTGTGATGAAAATTAACAGCGAACTTGGGTACAAACCGGTCACGTACTCCGAACTTACTCAGGATGACGAATTTTGGAAGGGGTGCCAAAGTTGCCCCAATTACGACATTTTGATGCGTAACAATCGCAAAATGTGTTTGTGCACGGGTATGTTGGCTGCATCAAAAATAGAACAGATGAATAAAGAGTTAATGGATAAAAAATCAAAAGAGGATGAAAAACAACAATAAGCTCGTACTCGCCTACAGTGGAGGACTGGACACTTCCTATGCGGTCCGGTATCTCTCCGATCAGGGTTACGAGGTACACGCCGCTATGGTAGATACAGGAGGATTTGACCCGGAAGATATCCGGGAAGCCAAAGAAAAAGCCCGAATCATGGGAGCAGCCACTTTCCGTGTTTTGGATGTTCAGGAATCTTACTATCAGCAGTGTATAAAATATCTTATTTTTGGAAACGTTCTCCGCAACAATACCTACCCCATGTCGGTTTCTGCAGAGCGAATGATACAGGCCCTGACCCTGGTTAAATTTGCCAAAGAAATTGGTGCAGGAGCCATCGCACATGGAAGTACAGCAGCCGGGAACGATCAGGTGCGGTTTGATCTCGTCTTTTCCGCGCTGGGCGATGACCTGGAGATCATCACGCCGATTCGTGATCAGAATTTGTCCCGGGAAGAAGAAATGGCCTATCTCAATAAGCATGGCATCAAAATGGATTGGTCCAAAGCCAAATATTCCATCAACAAGGGCCTCTGGGGGACGAGTATCGGTGGTGCAGAAACCCTGACTTCAGACCAGGCCTTGCCAGAAGAAGCGTATCCCAGCCAATTAAAAAAATCAGATAGCCAGGATATTGTGCTCCATTTTCAATTTGGAGAATTAACGGGCATCAACGGAAACCAATTCCCTTCCAGGGTTCAGGCCATCAAAAAACTCCAGGAAATTGCCCAGGATTATGCCATTGGCCGGGACATACACGTCGGGGATACCATCATCGGGATCAAGGGTCGGGTCGGTTTTGAAGCTGCTGCACCTATGATTATTATCAAAGCCCATCACCTCCTGGAGAAACATACCCTATCCAAATGGCAGTTGTACTGGAAGGACCAACTCGCCAACTGGTATGGGATGATGATCCACGAAGCCCGGTTTTTGGATCCGGTGATGCGCGATATTGAGGTCTTTTTGGAAAATTCTCAGCAAACCGTCAGCGGAGACGTTCGGGTGAGGCTTCTGCCCTACCGTTTTGAACTTCTGGGCATTTCTTCAGAAAACGATCTGATGAAATCCAAAGCGGGTCAGTACGGAGAAACCAATAAGGCCTGGAATGCGGAGGAAGCGAAAGGATTTATCAAAATTTACGGCAATCAGGATATAATATACCATCAAATTCATAAGTCAAAACATTCAGAATGAAAATCGCCATAGCCGGAAGTGCTGGATACACCGGAGGGGAACTCATCCGATTGTTGATCAATCATCCACATACCGAAATCACCCAAATACTGAGCCAAAGTCAGACGGGCAAGCCTGTTCATGAAGTCCACCAGGACCTGGAAGGCCTGACAGATCTTCATTTCACCACTGAGCTGGATGATGATTTTGATGCACTCTTTTTATGTATGGGACACGGAAGAAGTGGTGATTTTTTGGCTAAAAACCAGATACCGGACGATAAAATCATCATCGATCTGTCCAACGAATTCCGCTTTAAAGCCGACAATCACAATTTTGTATATGGATTGCCCGAATGGCAGCGTCACAAAATCAAAAACAGCCGGCGAATTGCGAATCCGGGGTGTTTTGCCACAGGAATACAACTTGCCTTACTCCCTTTGGCCCGTGAAGGGTTGATTAACGGAGACATCGCCACTACATCGATTACCGGATCGACGGGGGCTGGTTTGAGACCACGACCTACCACCCATTTTAGCTGGCGATCCAGTAACATTTCGATATATAAACTTGGAAATCACCAGCATATCCCGGAAGTATACCAAAGCATCAGAGATCTCCAGCCCGGTTACGACGCCGACATCATTATGGTTCCCATACGCGGTGATTTTAGCCGGGGCATCTTTTCGAGTATACACACAGATTCTACCCTGGAGGAAAAGGAGTTGGTCGACCTTTATCAGTCGTATTACGCTGACCATCCCTTTACCTTAGTGACCACCAAAGATCTGAATCTCAAAACGGTGGTGAATACCAACCGAGCGTATTTGAAGATTGACAAGATAGGCCACAAAGTTCACATTACCAGTACATTAGACAACCTCATCAAAGGAGCTTCGGGGCAGGCAGTACAAAATCTTAATCTGATGGCGGGATGGGACGAAACAGCAGGTCTGACTCTCAAACCATCGGTATATTAAACTATTACAACTATGAAACTATTCGATGTATACCCCCGCTACCAGGTTCAGATCGAACGGGGCGAAGGCAATTACGTATTCGATGAAAATGGCCACAAATATCTTGACTTTTACGGAGGGCATGCGGTCATTAGCATCGGTCATAGTCACCCCCATTACATCAAAAGGATTTCCAAACAACTTAAGAATATTGGGTTTTACAGTAATTCTGTGCTGATGCCTATTCAGGACGAACTGGCTCACAAACTCGGCCAGCAGTCCGGATATAGTGATTACGAGTTGTTTTTAGTCAACTCAGGGGCGGAAGCTGTAGAGAACGCTGTCAAACTGGCCTCATTCGGTAATAAACGCGAAAAAGTGATCGCATTTTCGAATGCCTTCCACGGCAGAACTTCCGCAGCCGTCCAACTGACCGATAATCCTCGTATACAGGCGGCACTCAACCGGGGCATCGAGGTCATCCGCCTCCCTTTGAATGATTTCGATCAGCTTCGATCGCACATGAACGAAGAAATAGCAGCCGTTATCGTAGAGGGGATCCAGGGTATTGGCGGCATGGACGAACCTCAGCGGGAATTCCTGGAATTGATCCAATCCCTGACTCAGGAATACGGGTCAACTTTTATCCTCGATGAAATTCAAAGCGGATACGGCCGCACCGGATATTTCTTTGCACACCAAATTCATGACGAAGTAAAGCCCGACCTGATCACGGTCGCCAAAGGTATGGGAAATGGTTTCCCGGTCGGTGCCGTACTGATCAACCCCCGGTTCAAAGCAACGCCGGGATTGCTGGGCACCACCTTCGGGGGGAATCAACTGGCCTGTGCCGCATCCCTCGCCGTACTGGAAGTTTTTGAAAAAGAAAAGGTTATC
>CALGAA010000425.1 GCA_937952445.1 uncultured Bacteroidota bacterium
TCTCGGACAGCGACGGAACATGGATGGTTACCTCGGTATCGTAGGTCCCGGGTGCTGCCGATCCACCTACATCCGCAGCTTCCCGATTGAGCTGGAAGGTATAGGTCCCCGCTTCAAAAAAGTGGTTTCGCAGATCCTGTGCGCTCACGCTGAGGTCCTGGGTAAAATTCACACGGTTGCCCGTCGTCACTGCAAAGGGGGAGTTGGTAAAAGTCTGCCAGGAGGAAGTCAACGTTCCGGTAGGAAGGCTAGAATGATTGCTACTCAGTCGAAGCGCGGAAACGGGTCTCGTGCCCTGTTCATTCTTCGAGGACGTGAACTGGATGACGGGGGAGGATGCCCTGGCCCTGAGGTTCATATTCACAGTATGACCCAACTGCGAACCACCCAGATTTCCGAAGGTGTATTCCGAAGAAGATCGGTACGGGCTGAGCGAGGTGACCTCGAAATACCGCGATGAAGAGCCCGACATCCAGGAAATGGCTGGGGGGATAGAAAGGATGATATTGAAAGTGGCTGGAGTGAAGATGATGTTTGACTCTAAAATATTACTTGGTACACCATAATTGTGAGCTATCGGCACAGAATAATTTCCAGATAGGAATGCATAATTGGAGAAAATTCCAGAATTAATTCTGAAGTTAAACACCACATCACCGGGGGTGAAATTTGTAAACAAACTGAGTCCAATTAATGCGGTATTGAACCAATTTCTTTCATTCGTACTCAGCGTTTGAAAGTTTGGAATAGTACCTCCCGTAATGCTGGTACTTCCACCGATGGACAAAAGTCTCCATTGCAAAATATCAAGTGGTAACGTCGTTCCAGAAACTATTTGGAAGGAATTTACCTGGGCTTGAATTTTGGGATCTTCGGCGCCAATAATTAAATTTAGAAGACCCAGCAAAGTTCTCCACCTATTAAATCCATTGGTATTCATAACAACTTCCGAGGTGTTTAGCTCAGTCCGGTTAAATATATGGCTGGCGGGCACCGAAATGATCACATCCTGGCTCAGGGCCATCCCCGGAACTGCCCACAACAGGCAAATTTGCAACCACAACCCATATATTTTCTTCCCAGGCATACCTTTAAAACGTTTTGACTTTGATGGTAGTATCCTTTTTCCGGTATGTAAACACCAGCGTTTCAGGTTCCACATCGTACCCCAGCACCACTGATTGTACCGGATTGGTAAAATTGTATTGTTCGTTGTCTATATAGATCTCATATTCCCCCGACTCCAGATAGAATTCAAACTGGTTCTCATGGTTCACAACGGTCCGATGAACCTGTCCGTCCCGCGTCCGCGCATATACCACGATGCCCCGAACCTCGGTGTCTCTTCGATCGTACTTCTGCCTCAGCTCCGACAATCGTCCGGTCACCCGGATGGTTTCTACCACACCGATATCCATGCGGATATTTTGCTCCACCAGGATCGGCTCTCTGTGCAGATTAGTTCCTCCCCTTCCCTGCACATGCAAAGTGTACGAACCTTTGGGTACGTTTAGAAAAGTCACCCTTCCCCGTTCATCGGTAATGGCCACGTGATCATCGAGCCGGACCACCTCATGGGGATGTACGGCTTCGCCGGCATCATACCGACCATTGAAATTGGCATCGGCGAATACGAGAAAACTGACTTTGTGATTGCCCGTTGCGGTGGACACCGCGAAATATTTTTTCACCCCTGCCCGGACCTGGTAGTGGTAGCCCTTATATCCTTCAAATTCAAGTGGCCGTAAATCGGAAGCATTAAAATAGCCCGTAGCCGACCAGGATGGTGATATTTTATATTCGATATGTAACCTGCCGTTGTTGTTGATGTTGCGGTAGAGTTCGGAATAATTCATCCCTACAGCTGCCGATCCACTGAGGCGATTTCTCCACAACCCGAAGTCATAGGCGGCATAAAGCTGGGTATTCCAAAAATTTTGATCCTCATATTGATAGGCATGCAGTTCGATGACGCTGTAAGGATTCCACTGGGCCGTACCGTGCAGGGACAATTGGCCGAATCTGTAGGTCAGGTTGGTTCGCAATCCATGAAACCAATCGGGATGGTTGTCCTTGTTCGCATAGGAATATTCTGCGGTCAGATTAAATCCATGGCGGTGCGCAGCAGTTCCAAGCTGGGCATGTAACCGATAGGCAACCAGCTCGTGATTGACGTCGCCAAAAGTAGTTTTTTGCTGTACTACCTGGGGGGAGAACAGGAGATTCCAATTTCCCGTATTCCATTGGTAGCCCGTTTTGATGGCGATATTGCTGTACAGGTATTCCGGCCGCACATAATCCGGCTGACTTTGAAAATTCAAATACCGGGGATTGATCCGTGAATGCTGGTACTGGGCAAAAATTCTTTGATTTCGGGCCAGTTCCCGCCCCAGACGCTGACTGATATCGAAGTAGCCCCGGTTAAGGCCGGCATAGCCCCGTGTGGAATAGGCATTGTGGGATTGAAAATCCCAGACCGCTGAACGAAACTCATAGTCGAAACCCAGGGTACCGCCGACCTGTTTGTCGTCGTCCACAAGTCCTTTTTCATGACTCAATCCCCCATGTATCCTTCCCTGGTGCCGATCCCCACCGGCAAAGGACGAGGTAAAATGGGCCACCTGGGAATTGACCGATAACCGGTCGTCGTGATCAAAAACATAGGAAGCCTTACCGCCCCATTCACCAGTGCGGCCAAAATCATATTTCACCCCCAGCATTTTCGCTGCATTTCCATGGGGATAATAGTTCCCGAACAAATTATAGTTGTTCTCCACCGCCATAACTTCAATCTGCTGATGGGGCTGAAATCGGGTAGAAAACTGACCACCGCGACCGGAAATGGAATAATCGTAGTCGGAGCCATAGACACTCCCCAATCGCAGTTGGGAATGATCCTTTTCCAGCTCAATCCAGGTATCGTACACATTGTACAAGCCTTCTTCCAGGTAGGTATCCGTTTGAAGATTCAGGCGGGTATATAAATTTCCAGGTGCAGCGAATTCGGTATTCCCCCTGAATTGCAGGTAACTAAATCCAGAACTGATGTGATTGTAATTCAATTCAAGAAAGTTAGATTGTCCGCCCACATGGGGATTTGGCGCCACCTGTCTGTTGTATGATAAAGCGGTCACAAAAAACCGGGTTGTACCCACTTCGTTATCATCGAGACCATCCGTTGCCCGCACTTCGATTTGAAATTCCGGAAATTGGATACTGGGATTGCGAAGCGAAATTTTGATTTCGATCATTTGTTTTTCCAACCCTGCAAGCGAAACGTGTTGATCCCGGGGTGCGATATTCAAGCCATCGGGCATGGAACGAATCGAAAGCCTGATGTTTCGTGACCTGTAACTTCTGTTTTCCACAAAGAAGGTCAGCGTGGTTTCCTCTGCTCCGTATGGAAGGTAATTTTCCCTTGAAAAGGGGGTGATAGCCAGCATTCTATTTTCGGGTTTGGATACGGCGAAGGACAATTCCAGTTCGTGTTCTTCTGCTGTCGCGGAGGATGGCGTGGAGCGCATAAGAGAAAACTGAATCCGCTGATAGCTGGATTTCATAAAGTCCAGATTGGCCATAAATTTTACGGGAAGACGCCGGATTTCTCCTCCCTCCACCAAAATCTCATTCTCCGGAAAAAATAAAAGCCCCGGATAGGATTGTAATGGCGACAGATTATAAAGATTGATGGGTTCAGCACCCCGATTATCGATCACCAACAGGTTGGTGAAGGTGGAACCCAATTCTGCCTGGATGGTATCCATCTGGAAATAAACATGCACCTGGCTGGATGTGTTCTGGGCAATAGCACCGCATACTATTCCCAGTGAAAAGGCCCAAAGGAGTCCCGTTCTTCGAAATCTATGGATCAATATGTGATGCAGGATACCCAACCGGACTTAGAAATTAAAATTTTTCTCACCAATGCGCATATCATTCGTACCTGCCATTTTAATAATCACTACCCCCAGGAAATTACCGTCAATATCCGGGGGAATATCAAAATGAACCACCTGGCTGGCACCCGGGAACATTGAAATATATATCGGCTTCAATTTCACCTCCTCGCCGGTTTCCGTATTGGTCAATTCAAACTCCACATTCGCATCGGTAATGGTATTTCCGTCATTTGTGATGTACACACCGACCTGCCGCTCCTGATACTCTGTATCCGACTCCACGATGTTGGTAATATCCAGGCTAATCAATGAATTGGAGGGGGGCGTGTAAAATATATGGAGCCCGAATTCAAAGAGGGTGATGATTCCAATCCCCGTTTCATCGTTCAAAGTGCGATCAGATTCCTGTGGGAGTTGGGTTATAAACAACATGGAGTTGGTCACCGTTTCGGGAGAAGCATCATTGGGAATCCGCATCGTAACCTGTACTTCTTCAAATCCTCCGGCTGGTACAAGAATTGTGTTTTGGTCTGTGGAGAGCCATGCAGCGTTTGAATGCTCCAGACTACCCGGGTCAAAATAGATCTTATTCCCCAGTTCGTCCCTGGACCAATCTTTGTAGCTTACTGCAAGGCTGTGATCCCGATCCGATGTATTTCCCAGTCGTACGACCTGGGTCACGGTTTCTCCGGGTTGTCCGGTAAAAAACAATCTGGTGGGGGACATCGATAAGCCCTGGGCTTGAATTTCTGCGAATGCCCCACAAAGTAAACTAATCAGAAGGAGTAAGTTGCGCATGGCATAGTATTTTAAATAAAAGGTTCCCATAATCAACGGACGCGCTACTATGGGAACCTTTAGGGTGTTAGCTTGGGGGGTGGTTACTGTGCTGTTGCCGTATAAGTTATGGTTTGGGTATAGGTGCCGGCTGGTTTACCCAGAATATCGCTGGAAGAGGCTTTGGCGGCCGGGATGAAGTAATCGAGTTCCAGAACCACCTGGCTTCCCAGATCTGCACCGGAAATCAGGGTTTGATCGGTGGTGGACAATACCACGTCGCTCGGTGTTCCTGTCATCGTTGTGGAACCCCCTGTAACAGGCTGTATGGTAAGTACATCCACCGGAATGTTGTTGGTATTGTACACAAAGTTAGCATCATTGGCTTTCACGGTAATGTTGAAGCTGTTCGTCGAAGTGACCACCAGACTAGTAGGAACGTTCTGTGTTTGGTCGCTGTTGTAATCCTCCGCGGTGTTGTAGTTAAAATTAACCGTCCCCGCAGCAGCGGCACTTTCATCCTGATCGATGGCGATTACATCAGCCAGAGTAATGTTGACCGTAGTCGTGGCCTGGTTGGTCTGGGCAGCCAGGTGATGTACACCTAATGCAACAAAGGCCAGGGTAAAAATTACAGAAAAAATTTGTTTTCTCATGATTTGGTATTCTGAATGATTAAAAAATATTGTAGCTCATGCTAGACGTTGCAAATGTAAGCTGGCGAACTCCTGTAAATTGTAGTGTTAGCTGTAAGTAATTGTAGTATAAGAGCTACAGGGGAGGGGGTAGGAGTTAGTGGTTAGAGCATAGAGCTTAGA
>CALGAA010000426.1 GCA_937952445.1 uncultured Bacteroidota bacterium
TTACCAACTTCGGAAACCGCATCGCGGCTAACATCGGGGATATGGAAAACAAAGGAGTCGAGTGGATGATCAACGTCGTACCGGTCCGTAAATCCAATTTGGAATGGGCGATCGATTTTAATATGGCATTCAATGAAAATACCGTGACCAATTTACCCGATCAACAGTTTGTCGGGGGAATCTCCGGAGGAACCGGCAACTCAGTCCAGACCCACCTGGAAGGCCGGGCACCGTTTTCTTACCTCGTCTACAAACAGGTATATGACGAAGAAGGCACGCCCATTGAAGGAGCTTATGTCGATCGAAACGGCGATAAAATCATCAACGAAACCGACAAATACCTGTATTGGGATCCGTACCCGGATATCCTGATGGGACTGGGAACGAACCTGTACTATAGAAATTTCGATCTCCGCATTATGTCGAGAGCAAGCATTGGAAATTACAATTACTTCAACATTGCTTCTTACACCTCATATTTCAATCGGGCTACTGAAAATGCCATCCTGACAAATTTACACGCGGATTATCTCAACACGAGATTTGTCAATAGCACCGAATCCAATTTACTCAGCGATCATTACGTCCAGGAAGCGTCCTATTTCAAGTTGGACAACATCACGCTGGGATATACCTTCCCTCGTCTGGTAGGAAATTCCTCGCTTAAAGTATATGGCTCTGCCCAGAATATCCTGACGATAACAGATTATCAGGGAGTGGATCCTGAGATTCCCGGCGGAATTGACAACAATTTTTATCCCCGGCCCAAATCTTTCGTCTTTGGGATAAATATTGATTTTTGATGGATTTGAAAATACCGAAGGAATGAAACAAATGAAACCCAATATTTTGACCCAAATAATTAAAATAACCGGAATTTTTAGCCTGGCGATCCTGATGTGGTCCTGTCATGAAGACCTCAATCAGTTCCCCATTGATCCGGATAGTTTTACGGAAGAAAATGTATTCCTGAATACCGCAGAAGCCAAGGGAGCACTGGCCAAATTGTACGCCAGTCTGGCGGTGACTGGTCAGCAGGGACCTGCAGGTCAGCCGGATATCTCGGACATCGATGAAGGCGCATCCCAATTCACCAGGGTATTGTTCAACCTCAATGAATTGACAACCGACCATTGTGTGGTTGGTTGGGGGGATCCCGGATTGCCGGATTTGCACGCTATGTCCTGGTCGGCCAGCAACGATTTTACCGAAGCGATGTATTACCGGCTGGCCCAGCAAGTGTCGTTTTGCAATTCGTTTATTTCGAATGCTCAAAAATTACTACCCGACCCTGAGGTGGAGGCTTTTATTGCGGAAGCCCGCTTTTTGAGAGCGTACGCATATTACAATCTCATCGATTTGTACGCGAATGTGCCACTCTCCACCAGGGTGACTACCGATTTGCCTACACAAAGTCCACGCTCTGAACTCTTTAATTTTGTAGAAAGCGAATTGCTTGAGGTTCAGGAGCTCCTCAAAGAAAGTGGTTCCAATGAATATGGACGGGTTGACCAGGTGGCATCGTGGGGATTACTCTCCCGGTTGTATCTCAATGCAGAAACCTGGATCGGGACGGCCAAATATTCTGAATCTGTGAACTTTTCCAACCAGGTCATCAATTCAACCTATTCCATCAATACGAGCGACGGAAATGGCAACGGGAGCGCATACGACGAATTGTTTCTCGCAGATAATGACCGCAATGGCGCTCAAAATGAATTCATTTTTGTAGTCAATTTTGACGGTCTGCAATCGCAAACCTATGGGGGAACCACCTTCCTCGTGCACGGAGCCATTGGCGGAAGTATGGATCCGGCGGCTTTTGGAGTCAACGGC
>CALGAA010000427.1 GCA_937952445.1 uncultured Bacteroidota bacterium
AACTACATCTTCCAAAGACCTCATAGTTAATTAGGGTTTCTTCATAATCTCATATAGTTCTGACATTAAGCGTATTAGCATTCTGATTTGTTTTGAAGAACCCAAAATGTGGGGACCATCGATTATCGGATTTGGAACATACCATTACAAATATGCAAGTGGACACGAGGGTGATGCCCCGGTATTGGGTTTCTCTCCCCGGAAATCAGCCATTTCCCTCTACGTATACTCGGACACCGAAAAGAGCAAATCGCTGCTATAAGATCTTGGAAAATTTAAAATGGGCAAAGCCTGTATCTACGTAAAAAGGTTGTCGGATATTGATCTTTCAGTGCTCCAGGAACTGTGTAGATACATCAGCGAGCATCACGAGTGTTCTTGTCGGAACTCATAACCGATTCTTTCATGCACGGAAAAGGTCATACGGGATATACCGGAAGTTTGTCAAACCTTAGGAAAATGACTAATTTGATCCATCAAAATCGGTTTTTTGAATGAAATCAGAAATATTATCTCAGGTCTACAACCATCCACGTATTCGTGCAGGGGAACTAAGCCAGATCATCGATGCTCACCAAAAAGTCGAATTCCAAAAAGGGGATTTCATCCTCAAGCAAGGTGAACAAGCCCAAAGTTATATGATCATGGACGAGGGATTGATGCGATCCTTTCTATACGACGTCAACGGGAAGGACATCACCACCGACTTCTTTTGCGACCACGACATTATCATCGAAGTGTTGTCCCTGTTTCAAAGAACGCCCACTTCAGAAAACATCCAGGCGTTAAAAGATTCCACGTGCTGGAAAATCGATTACGACGTTTTTCAGGAGCTTTTCCATTCGATCGATGGTTTTGCGGAATGGGGGCGACTGTGGATGTCCAACAGCTTGTTCCAGTTCAAACAACGGAGTCTGGATATGGTATCGATATCCGCAAAGGACCGTTATATGCGCCTGATCCAGGAAAAGCCGCAGGTGGTGTTGCACGCCCCGTTGAAAAACATTGCTAGTTATTTGGGGATTACCGACACCTCCTTCAGCAGAATTCGGAAGGAAATCTCTTGATCGATTTTTCTTGTCATATGACAAGTTTGGTTTAAAAATTTGCTTTTACTTTAGCTTTCGAACTAATGTAAAATTCAAAACAATCTTGACATCATGACACTCAATCCTTATTTGAATTTCGATGGGAATGCTGAGGAAGCATTTCGGTTTTACCACTCCGTATTCGGAGGAGAATTTTTTATTCAAAAAATGAGCGATGCGCCAGGGTCTGAAGATCTATCGGATGAGGAACGCAATAGAGCCATGCACGTTTCCATAACGATAGGGAAAAACCAATTTTTAATGGCTTCGGATATCGTACCCAGCCAGGGCCACGTGCTTCATCAGGGCAATGGCAATTACATTTCTGTTACACCCGACTCACGCGAAGAAGCAGATCGGCTGTTCAACGGGCTATCTAAAGACGGTGAAATTGAAATGCCCATGGAGGATATGTTCTGGGGGGATTATTTCGGATCCTTTAAAGACCGCTATGGGGTGTATTGGATGATTAATTTCCCGACTAAGGAATAAGTAAACACCATAATTAAATACTAAGAATTATGAAGACTTTGAAAAAAAATCTCATCGTCGTATTAGTGATCATTGCGATTCCGCTCGTGATGGCGCTCTTCGTCCCCAAAGAATTTAAAGGTGAAAGTAAAGATTTCAATGAAGATTTTGAAACGGGCACCCAAAATCTGAAGACCGTTTTGGAAGCAGAAAGGAGCCCGGATCTTGACCTAAAAGAACTGGCCTCGTACTACGACAAAACGTATACCAATTTGGTCAATTCGGTCAAGGGGCTGACCGATAACCAACTGCACTATAAGACTGCCTCCGACAGGTGGTCCGTCGCTCAATGCGTAGAACACATCACCCTCACCGCGCCCAAGCTTTTTGAATTTTTAAAAGCCGCCCTGGACGCGCCGGAAAACCCCGAACGTAAATCGGAAGTCGAAATGAAGGATGAGGAAATTCTGGCGTCCATAACCAACCGGGACTATAAAGCACAAGCATCAGAAGATTTACAGCCCGCAGACCATAGCGCGATCGATGTAGATAGCAGGCTGGAGGAGCTCAAGAAGTACAACGCAACAATCCTGGATTACGTAGAGCAGTATACCATGGATGGATTGCGCAACAGAATCATGGACGCCCCGTTCGGAGCCGTGGATGCGTACCAATTCGCGCTTTTTATTCCCGGACATACCGCGCGGCACACGCTCCAAATCGAGGAAGTAAAGTCCGATTCCGGTTTTCCGGATAATTAGTGATGATGTATATCACCGCTATTTCCTCCGACAACCAAAAACGGCGGTTCACATCAAAGCTCAACGGTGTTGGTCAAAAGAGGACGAATCGTGTAAATGAAAACAATCGAGCTTATATAGTATGAGAAAACTAATTGCAGCGATCAATATGACGCTTGATGGGGTTTTCGACCACACGGCGGGGTTGCCTGATGAGGAAATACATCGACA
>CALGAA010000428.1 GCA_937952445.1 uncultured Bacteroidota bacterium
AAAATGAATGGGAAACCTTAATCGACCAATTGGGACAATGAACAACCCAGCGATTCAAATGAAACTAGGCTGTAGATATAGTGATTACTTCACATTTAAAAAACGAAAAAATTGTCCCTTTAATTTTTGCACCATTTCTGTGATTTCAGGTGAAAAATTGAAATAGAGAACTATAGAACCAAAAACGCCGGCAGTTACACCTCCCTTTAATCCCAAATTGAGAAATCCGAGGCCCGAATCAGGAATAATAAACCCAGCTAAATACGATATCAATGCAATTACAAGGACCCAAATATGTCGAAATGTGAATGGCAACAATTTGAATCGGACCCACACAAAAATAAGTTTAGCCACATTGTAGATGGTCATCGAAAGGAGAGTGGCTAGTGCTGCCCCATTAATTCCGAGTCTAGGAATGAGAATGTAGTTGAACCCAATGTTCAAAATACCCAGTATGAGAATTAGAATAATATTCCAGCGGTAAAGACTGGAAAAGCTGATAATGTGGTTGTTTATTCCTGCAGCCATGTCAATGACTTTCGCTGTTCCCAATAAAAGGACAATCGATTTTCCCTGAGCTAGGATTTGGGTTTCAGATGACATAAAAAAAAGGGCATCGAGGCAAATATATACGGTAATCAACATTCCTACTCCTGCGATTAACATCGCAATAGATGAGGATTTATAGATTTTTTCGACGTTCTCCAGATCCCCATCGTGTAAATTTTGGGCTATAATAGGTGCAGAAATTTCTTTAATAGATTGATATGGAGAAGCAATAACCCCTGCAATGTTATCGGCAATACTGTAAATGCCTGTACTCGCAAATCCCAACATAGAGGCTGTCATTATGGCGTCAATTTTAAATGCAATTGTCGCACCCAGACTGGCAATGATGCCATGTAATGAGTAACCACCCATGCGGCTGGCCAGTTTTCTCGTGATGAACGTAAAATCAGGTTTCAGATGAAGTTCACCCAGATGATAGGTATACAGCACCAAAGAAACTAATATCACCGCGTGTATGAGAATGAGTCCCCATTTGAAATGAGGCTCCTGAAACAATTGGAAATATACCAATAGAATCAATACAGGTAATCCGATTTTTAAAATGAGAGAATTGAAAATTCCTGGAATTACAATTCTTTTAAAGTTACTGATGTAGCCCGTGAAAATCATTGATAAGGAGAGGAAAAATACCAATATACCTGTTTCCAGAAGATTTTCTGAAAACACCTCTACATTCATATCTATGGCGCGCAATAAATCGTAAAACTCGTCCCGCCAAATAAGAAGTAATACACCGAATACAAAATAACTAATCGAGGAAACCATGAGAAGAAATCCCAGAAATCCATGATGGCCGGTTTCATTATCGCGGAAGTAGGGAAAGAAACGAACGACTAAACTGTGAACCCCTAGTGTCATGATCGGACTCAGCAATGTAGCAATACTCATCAGGAATCGAGCTAACCCATACATGGCCTCTTCCAGTGGATAAACATATAAGGTCGCAATCAAACCAATGAGCACGCCAATGTAACTGATAACAGTCTTTTTGAATCCCTGCCTTCCTATTATACCCATTATGAAAAATCAAGGGTTCAAAGATAAGTCAATGCCCGGGATGATTCGAATTTTCCTGCGACAAACGAGTGCACGAGGTAAGAAGTTTAAGGTACTCTTATCCAATCCGAACAATCCCATCCAAGTAAATTTTCGACTTCTTTGATGTTATAATGGTAAATTTCGATGAGATTCTTCCTTGTGTCCAGAGACAATTTATCGTGTATGGGTCTCTTGTGGACGATTTTCTTTTCAAAATTATAAAGGTGAGGATTAATGTTCAGGAAGTGGAATATTTTATGAAGTGTTTCAAGCTGGTGGTTTTTAAAATATTCGTATTTGATGAACAGCATCTGATGGTCTGGAAAGTATCGCTGGTACCTTCTGATTTGTTCAGCATACATGCCTTTAATAATATATGAATAACGATCGTTAAGAAAGGGCGTATTCTGATTTCTGACTCGTTCTTTTTTTATGGCCTCACAGAATGCAAGGTGTTCATTTCCCCGGTCAATCTCCATATTCCATTGTGAAAATGCCCGGTCAATGGGGTTTCGTAAAATGAAAATCAACTTCATATCAGGGTTATATTCCCAAATCCGACGTGGCGTGTTCTCCCAATATATATAACTTGGCGTAGCTTCTCCGTAAACCTTTGCACCCGAAGCGAAGTCAAAATGCTTTTCATATCGCGAATAGAGGACGTAGGGCTTCGCAAAGGTGATTTCATTGTTGAAAAAATGGAGCTCTTTTTTTTTAGCCATACCGATATGTGGATGATTTTTGAGGTAATGGTACAGAGCAGTTGTACCAGCTTTTTGGGTGCCAGCCAAAATGAAGTTCACTCTTTTGGAATGGGGTCTGAAATATAATTTTTTACGTCTGATTATAAACATGGATCAATTGAAATATTCCACAGGCAATTTAATATATTATTATTTCGGAAGAAAAGTCTATTGAATCGGTATTTATTTGGTGATATAGGTAACCGGTATATTCTATGGCTGTTTCCATATTCACGGTAACGTCCTGATCTATTCTGGCGTACGATCTGATGGTGAATCCGGTTCACTATAAACTTCTATAGTGCTTCTATGATTTGGCGGGCGTAAAAGCCTAAGAATGGAGCAATAGATGTACCGTTTCCACAGATAATAGTTCCGGTATTTGAGGATGCTTTCCAATCCCATTTGATTACTGATTTGCGAAATTCCAAACCATTCGAGATTAATTTTTTTTCGAACCGGAATACCACGGTAAAAGCTATTGGATACATTTTGGCCATGGACCACCTGAATCCAGAGCGGGCAGTTCAGAATGTAAGTCACATGTTCATTCTTTTTATGCCGAAGCCTTCGAATGAACTCAGGAATGAAATGCAATTTCAATTTCTCCCATTTGGTATGAGAAGTATGATGGATCCCTTTTAGATCGGAATCTGCTTTCTCGATAAGACTCAAAAATGGGGATCTCGGATAAAAATACTGAGATAATGTATTGAACCGGACATCTAGACAAAATCCATTTGCAAGAGAAATCAAATGATCTTGAATCGGAACAAAATTTTCCTGAATGGATTGAATGGCGTCTTTATGTAATGCATCGTCATTATCCAGATTTGTCGTTATTATCCATTTGGTATTGGGATTTATTTTTTGTCTGATTATGTTCAAATAATTTTCTTTAAAATCATCGTAGCCATCCATGAAACACCATTGAATGAGCGAACTATTGCCCGAAAGTGCTTTGAGCTCATCCACCATTTTGGCCGGGGTGGCACGATCCATGAAGATCACCCAAGAAAAATTTTGGTTGCGTTGGTTAAGAACAGATGGAAGGCAGTATTTTTCGAACAACTTTATTCTGTCTTTGGTCCAGTTTATCCATCTTTCAATGTCCTTGACCTCTGTAGTCCAGAAGTTTCTCAGGTTAAATTGGGTAATCAGGAAATGTTGAAATTTCATATAATTAAGTATCAGTTTGTAGTAGCGAAGGAATCGGTCGTCCATATTTATTTACTGACCATATGGCATACACAAGGAATCATACAAGAAATCCGATGAACTTGTTCCATACAAATGTTTAGTTACAAATGCCTTCTATCTCTTGGGGGGCTTCTTGAAGGGGATAGCGAGAGTAATTAAATGAAAGGTATTGGTTTGTGGTTCAAATATCAACAGAACATCGTAGACTTTAACCCAAGTTAGGATCGTCCGTATTGAAAAATTCGATCATAGCTGACGTTGTTATAATCACCAAATCCAATAATAAACGTCAAATATATGCAGGGACATATCTAATATTCGAATGTATTCTGTTAAATTTAATACCTGGTGATGGAGAATTTGCACAGGATGGCAATGAGCGTTGTAAATTTATATCCCTCAGACAATACAATCCATAAAAATTACATTTCTATAAATATTAAATACTTTTGTATTTCATCAACACCTGCTCCGCCATGTTCAAAAAGAGGAATGTTATCCGTACGGCTATTACGCTAGGCATTTTTATCCTTCTTTCCGTACTTTGTTTTTACCCTCAGATTCAAGGAAAAAAGTATAAGGCTGGTGATACGATGCAATTTATTGCCAAAAGCAAAGAGATTGCAGATTTGAGGGAGGAAACAGGCAGGGAAATATTGTGGTCAAATGCCATCTTTTCGGGGATGCCTTCTTATTTTGTAAGTTTGAAATATCAGGCAAATGTCCTGAAATCGCTTCAGGATATTTTTATGAGAATTGTGGATCGCCCGATTGGATACTTTCTCTTGGGCCTGATTGTTACATTTATTTGTCTCAAGGCCCTCAAGATTAATCATTGGTTGGCCACCGTGGGAGCGATTGCCGCGATTATGTCGGTGGATAACTTTATATTGTTTAGCGCGGGCCACATGAGTAAGATTGTGACCTTATATTATATCCCCTTGTTGCTGGCGGGAATTTTGGTCCTAAGCCAAAAGCGGTACTTCCTCGGCGGGATTTTATTTACGCTGGGAGCGATGTTGACGATTATGGCCAATCATCCCCAGATGGTCTATTATTTTGCCCTTTCGATGATCCCATTTCTGGTGTATATAACCGTGGAATGGATTCGATCGGGAGAATTTCAGTCGCTGGGAAAATTGTACGGTATATTAGTGGTTGGGCTGGTATTGGGCGTGTCGTCCAACGCATCCCGCATTTGGACTTCCCTGGAATACAAAAATGCATCCACCCGGGGGGGATCGGTCCTGGTGGAAGAGGCTCAAACCAATTCAGAAGAAGGCCTTGGGTGGGAATATGCTATGCAATGGAGTAATGGGATGAATGATATTTGGGCCACTTTCGTGCCAGGAGCTGCAGGCGGAGGAAGTCAGGAACCTGTTCCGCACAATACCCGCCTCGAAGATTTGTTAAGAGAAAACGGTGCTCCTCAGAAGGGAGGAAAGTTTCTTGGTCCATTATATTGGGGAAATTTGCCTTTTACTTCCGGTCCGATATATCTTGGGGCCGGCCTGATTTTGATTTTTGTATTCGTTTTTCCCTTTTTTTCGCAAGGCCAAAAATGGTTGTACGGTGGAGCTACCGTGGTATTAATCCTTCTCTCCTTTGGGGAAAACGTTGCCTGGTTTAACCGATTTTTATTCGAATACTTTCCAATGTTTAACAATTTTAGGGCACCGACCAGTGCGTTGAGTGTCATGCCTATGTTTCTGGCGTTTGGGATGATATCCGGGCTAGATCAATGGTCCAGGAGGATTAAACCCAAAAAGCAAATGACTATCCCCCAGGGATATTGGATTCGGATGGGCATAGTTGCCGGGTTGGCCCTGATCTTTGCTTTGTTGGGTCCTTCCCTATTTTCATTTGAAGGACTGAATGCACAGCAATATGCTCAGCAAAATGTATTGGATATTTTGCAGGAAGCCCGGGCAAAATTACTGCAAAGAGATGCATTTCGATCTTTTTTAATGTGCTTATTGGCCATCGGAGTACTGGTGTTTTTTTACAAGCAAAAAATCAATACCACGGTCTTCGCCGGCTTATTGGGTGGGCTTTTTCTTATAGACGCTCTTCCAATTAGTTATCGGTATTTTGATATGGACAACTTTGTCAGTCAGCGCAATTTTGAACAGTCCTATACTCCCCGACCAGTCGACGATCAAATATTGGCATTGGAAGATAATAGAGCTGATTACCGTGTCCTGGATTATTCCATCAATACTTTTAATTCCAACATGACGTCGTATTACCACAACACCATTGGGGGATACCATGCGGTCAAAATGTCCCGCTACCAGGATCTCATCGATGGATATATAAGCTCGGGGAATCAGCAAGTTCTCAATATGCTCAATACGAAATATTTTATCGGGCAGGATGGACAGTTAAACGAAAATCCGGACGCACTGGGTCCGGCCTGGTTTGTGGAACATGTCGTAGCAGTGAATTCGCCGGATGAAGAGTTCCAGGAGCTGGGGAATATCAATACATCTGCATCAGCTGTGGTGAATGAAGATGTATTTGGTTCAGTTTTGGACGGAGATTATGAGTATTCAGTGGGGCAGGTCACTCGGACAAAGAGTATTCCGGATGATTTAATTTACCAAACCCAAAACGAGGGAGAAGGATTTTTGGTTTTTTCAGAAGTGTATTATGATGGACCTGGTTGGTCAGCTACGATCGATGGGGAAGAAGTTCCAATCATTCGGGCCAACTTTTTATTGCGTTCAGTGAAGGTCCCGGCAGGTGAGCATGAAGTGAGGTTGACCTTCCACCCTGATAGTTATTACGTGGGAGAGAAA
>CALGAA010000429.1 GCA_937952445.1 uncultured Bacteroidota bacterium
GGTGATTTGCTACAAAACCGCGACATCATAGTTTAATCAAGGTCAGGAGTTCTGAATTTCAGAGAAAAGCCCCATGATTTCTCCTCCGGAAAAAGCCAAAAAACATCGGGTCTTACACTCCATATTTCTTACTTCTACATGAACCTGGATGATGCATGGAATTTGCTTTTTGTCTGTTTTACCCGCAATCACACAACCCTCAGACATTTAATACATATGTTCAAGCCATCAGCGAGGAGGGAATTATGATAGAGGGTAATCCCATCATGGGTAGAGATCGAATGAGGCCGGCTTGCCTACATGGTAAAGTGGCAAGCCGCCAAATTCCTCAATTTTCAAGGCCATACAGGATGGTGATTATTAAGCTCCTTTTTCAGACAGGATGTGGTGCAGAATCCGGGCCAGGCGCATCTTGTATCCGGTAATTTAAAATATCCGGATGGCCACATTCTTTTTGCGGCTATCATCCGGGTGTGCTTTAATTTTCAAAACGTAAACCACCAAACAGGGACGATTGTCAGAACTGTCTTATTTTTTTTCCAGAATCTGCCCTTTTTGTTCCAGGTCTGCTTTCAATTCATTGTAATCGACATCCTGAACCGCGATATCCTGTTCGATCGCAAGGGCTGCAGCAGCAGCGGCGGATTGTCCCAGAATCATAAACACCGGCTCCATTCGGATCGATCCAAAAGCGATATGACTGGCCGAGACGCAAACCGGGACCAACAAATTGGTACAATCCGACTTTTGAGGAATCAACGACCCGTACGAAATGGAGTAAGGTCCCTGGGTGCTGACTCCGATATCTCCTTCATTTTGCACAAATCCATCGGGTTTGATGTATCGCTGGACATTGTGAGAATCCATCGTATATGAACCCATCCCGACCGGTTTCGGAGTTGGTCGTCGTTTAAGAAGTTCGTTTTCGGTCA
The DNA here is from genome assembly GCA_937952445.1 of uncultured Bacteroidota bacterium. Lineage (GTDB taxonomy): Bacteria > Bacteroidota > Bacteroidia > Chitinophagales > Saprospiraceae > Membranihabitans. Next base: position 933 of record CALGAA010000429.1, read on the forward strand.
TCACATAATCCCCGACCATCCGCCGCGCTTCGCGGATATACAACTGGTGCGGCCAATTGCCGTTATCCGTGAATTCATCTTTCGCCAGTCCCCACCGTTGCATTTCTGTCTGGATATCCTCAGGCACGCGGGGGTCATTGGCTACAAACCAATACAAACCCTTTTGGTATTGTTCATGTTCTGCGATGATCTCACGTCGTCTTTCGTAGGATGCCTCGGGGTAATCGTAATTCATCCCGATGTTGTCACTGCTAAAAGGCCCGTGATTGTTGGTATCCGTTTTACGGTTAGGAATCCGATCAAACTTTTGGAAAAAATCTTTTCGTCCGGTCAGCAAAGACCGTAACAATAATTCATATTGGGTAGAATCATAGCCTGCAGGTTTGGGGAAAGGCACACGGTTGTCGGGATGATCGGTCATACAGGTTCGGAAACAATACGCCTGAATTTTGTCATCTGCGCTCCCTTTTTCACCTGGATGTTCGGTTGAGACCCGGGGAAGGACACCGCTGGAAGGGTCACCGGGGACCACATAAGGTGAAATATCTTCCCAGAACCAGTGCTGGTGATGAAGTACACCGGTCTGCACCCCATTCCATTCTTCGCCGTAAGTATCCACGCTTTCACGTCCGACCGTGTATTCCACCCCGGCCAGGGCCATCAAATCACCTTCATACGTGGCATCGATAAAAATACGACCGGCGTAGGTTTTTCCACTCAATGTGGTCATCGACCGGATCCGGTCACCATCCATGACCACTCCCCGTTCGCGATCCAGCCATTCGTCACGATCGACACGTATCTCGTATTCCCTGACGAGGTCTTCGTAGACCTTCTCAGCCGCATGGGGCTCAAATATCCACATGGTTCGATTTTCTCCGTCAATAGCGGGGGTACCCTGACCTTTGTTCCCATAATCAGCCCGATCCTCCCATACCCAGGCATCATCGGTGGTATAATGTTGGTACAACCGGTGATAAAAATCGCGGGCCAATCCTCCGATCACGCTTTTATCCCCTGTGTCCGTAAATCCCAATCCCCCTGAGGTCAATCCTCCGAGGTGGGTATCTGGTGAAACCACGATGACCGAGTTGCCATTTTGCGCAGCTTCCACTGCAGCGATAATCGCAGCGGATGTTCCTCCATAAATGATGATATCTGCTGTATTCTCATCTTCACCCTCTCCACAACTGGTTATTCCCAGTCCGAAAATCAGGGTCATAAAAACGCAGATCGAAATTCTATTTATCATAATGCCGTAAATTGTATAACTTCTTAAAATGTAAGTGAGGGTGCACGGAAAGTCCCGTGCACCCCTCTTTTTCCACAAGCTTCTAATCCAGGATTTGCCCGTCTTCCAGTAATTTTTCTTTCAAATCCTCGTAAGGGACATCCTGAACGGAAACGGACTGATCGATGGCCATCGCTGCAACAGTAGCTGCTGATTGCCCCATCACCATAAAGACCGGTTCCATCCGAATCGAACCAAAAGCAATATGGCTGGCAGACAAGGAAACCGGCACTACAAGATTGTCGCATTCTGACTTCCGGGGTGTAATTGCGCGGTACGATACCCGGTACGGCGAAAATCCACCGACTTCCACGTTCCCTTCATTCTTAACCATACCATTGACCACGATCCGTTGGGTATTGTGCGAATCCATGCCATACGCGGCCATCCCCACCGGATCTCCCACAATGTCACGGCCCTGGCAATGATGTTGAGTCATGACCAAATCACTCACCATTCGGCGACCTTCCCGCACATAAAGCTGGGGTGTAAAATGGTTATTTTCCACATATTCATCCCGGGGATATCCCCAGTCTTTGACAAAGCTCTGAAGTTCGTCTGGAACCCGGGGATCGTTCTGGTAAAAATACAGGAGGCCCTGAGTGTAATCCAGGTGTTCCTTAAATATCGCTTCGCGGACTTCGTAGCTTGCTTCGGGCCAATTGTGGTTGAGGTCGATCGCATCCGTCGAAAATCCGCCGCGGTTGTTTACATCGGTTTTGCTGTTGGGCATCCGGGTCCAGATAAAATACTGATTGATTTCCCGTCTGTCGGGCTGAGCATTGAACAATCTGACCAGTAATTCGTATTTGGACGGGTCGTAGTTATCAGGTTTCGTGATCGGCACCCGATTCTCCGGATGATCCGTCAGGCAAAGCCGAAAATTATACGCCTGCACCAAATCGTCGCCCTCACCCTGGGTGGAAGCGGCGTTACTGGAAATACCCCAGAGTAGGCCGCTGGAAGGATTCCCCGGTTCCACATAGGGATCGACTCCATCCGGAAACTGATGATATCCGGATTGTTTGTGGTATTCAGCCAGGTAGTAGCCATTCAAAGTTTCATTATAAACATCATTGGATTCACGACCCACTGTGTAAGATACGCCTGCTGCTGCCAACAAATCCCCTTCGTAGGTGCAATCCAAAAAGGCCCGCCCGGTATAGGTCGTTCCGTCTTCCATCGTGATGGATTGGATCGTTGCTCCTGATTTTTTGACGCCGTTATTATGGTCGAGTTTAGCGTTATAGACTACATCTATATCATAGGGTTCCATCATACTGTGGTACACCGCAAGAGCAACGGATGGCTCAAAAGTCCACATCCCGTCATCCCCGGCGGCATTCCGCCGTTGATTACTTGTGAAATAAGAATCCCTTTCCTGCCAAGTCCAATTTGAGGATTGATCGTAGTGCGCTTTTAGATTTTGATAAAACTCCCGCGAAATGCCCCCGATGACCCGTTTATTTCCGATATCAGTTGCTCCCAATCCGCCCGTTGTCAGTCCTCCAAGTCGTCCGTAAGGCTCCAGGATAACCACCGACTTATTCATTCGGGCCGCTTGAATGGCTGCTGCCAATCCGGCTGAACTTCCCCCGTAG
>CALGAA010000430.1 GCA_937952445.1 uncultured Bacteroidota bacterium
AACTTTTTGAAATAGCTCACAATATCAAAGCCTGCCTGCCCTATATGCTGTCGTTAGCACACATCTTTTTTTCTAGATATGTTAAAGCCAATCATGATTCCTTCGAACTTGTCCATACCCCACATCAGTGTTTTATTGCCGGGAGGTCTGGATTTGTTGTAAAATTCTGACCACCCACCCAGACGGGCAATAATCCAGGTTGCCCAGCCCAGGTTATTTGGATCATAGGGGTTCCTTTGTTTTTGAGTATTGCCTGATACCTGCTCATTCACTATTTGTAGGCATTCTATTTCGTCCTGGTCAAATACATCAGAAACTTTCATGTCGGTTTTTCCATCCCGAGCTGCTTTAAGTTGTAGGATTTTTATACTTGTTTTCATAAGAATCAATAGTAATTTTCTAATAGCTTTTCCTGTGGTCAGTTCTGTTGACTCGATATTATATCCATCAGATTTTAGAAGTTTGAAAAATTCTTCAACCCTCCATCTCTGCTCATAAATTCGGACTTCTTCCTTTGCCTGCTCTGCTGTGTCTATGTCTTTTGTTGTTATTAACCGCCAAATTAATGGGGGCTCGTCATCGTATCCTTGGTGAACTGTTTCTCTTACTTCTATTACCGTTACTTCTACACCTTCCGGATTATTCTTATAGCTTACCTTTTGCCGTTGTGACCAGTGGAGCTTACATTTGGCAAATCTAATATCAACTTCTGCTGTTCTTTTTTTACGCTTTCTGTCTTTAACCTCCACTGTAGATTTAGCTGCAACAGACTGCCGCGCAATATAATCATATAGTTTCTCCCGGCCTTGATCAGGGGTAGTCACGTTTCGATTATGCATGACCCGTACAAGTACATCAGTTCGCTGATCAGGTATCCGATCTAATACTTCCATAATGTCTCCTTCTCTATCCATTACAAAAGTGATATGATTGGCTTTTCTCAGGACACCGTCTCTACTTTCAATACAGGGATCTATCCACTTAATCGACTCCTTTTGTTCTATCACGATATCTTTAGTTTCATATCTTCTTGATTTCTTTCTTATGGCTTTATTGGATCTTGACCATAATTTAACAGCACTGATACCAAGTGCTGCTCCGCTAGACCGCTCATGCACAAGTATCGGATGAAATAACAATCCTAAATGTTTATAATCGTTTGTTGATCCAATTGGCCCCAAACCTGTGGTGTCTGTCAGCCGGCTTTTGTGAGAATCAATATTCAGGGTACTTGTATCACAGAACGCTATCACATCCTTACCCTTTACCCGATCCGAACAGTCATTCACCAAATCTGCCGCCAAGGCTTGCTCTGTCACCTTATCATTTGCCAGAAATCGATAGGCCGCTCTGACAGCACTGTAGTCCTGACAGGTCTTATGGATACTACAGTTTTGTGATTGAATGAAGTCTTGTTCTAATTGGAGCCTGCGCGTATCTAAACGCTTGTCATCAAATAGCGTAGTACAATGTGTCGTAGTCATCTTGGTTTGATTTTTCCACCAAAGATAACATATTATTTTAACTTATTATACATATAAAGATGTGTACCAACGACAGGCCCTATATGGGGCATTTAAGTTCCCTCTTCAAAGATAGATTAGCATCTTTTTTATTCGACCACATTCGGTCATATTTTACCTCTGCAGAATACATATACCATGCATTCGGGGCCATATTCCACAGACTGGATATAAAATCCGATCCATGATCGTCGTATTTTCCGACATATATTCATATATTTGGGTATGTTTGGAAAGAACCTAATTTATTTACGGAAGGCAAATAATCTGACCCAATCCGCTTTGGCTGACAAACTGGGTATTGCCCGGACTACATTGGGTGATTATGAACGGGGCAAGACGGAACCCAATTTTCAAATGCTCAACACCATTTCCGAAATGTTTGAGGTCGATTTGGATACGCTGATTAACACACCTCTGTCTGGGCCACAGGCGTCCGTAGTATTCGGTGAACGTCATCGTCGTCGATTTGTCAATCCCGATATGACGCAGATACAGCCTATCGATTTGGTGGAAACCAAAGCGGAAGCAGGATATTTGGAAAGTTTTCAGGATCCGGAATATATTCAGGAATTGCCGAAGATTTATATGCCTCATCTGCCGGTTAACGAATACCGGGGATTTGAAATCGAGGGTGATTCTATGTTGCCGATCGAATCGGGAAGCATCATAATCGGCGTTCGGGTCGAATCCTTACATGAAATCAAAGATATGCGGACCTATGTGATTATCACGAAACGGGACGGCATGGTATACAAACGGGTGCGAAAAAATCCTTTGGACCACGCGTTGGTCGCCATTTCTGACAATTCCATTTATCCACCTTATTCTATTGAATATGATTCCATCGCTGAAATATGGGAATATTACGCGCATATTGGTTTTTCAGATTCCGTTCCTTCCGCGGATCCCGATTTGTTCCGGCAAATTGACGACATACAGCAAAAAGTGAACGAGCTTTACCGCCGTCAGGATTATTTATAGTCCCAAACAAAAAAGCACTTTCGAATAAACCGAAAGTGCTTTTTATTATGAAAAATACGTATGTATTCCGTAATATAATCACTCACTGACCACGTCGAAGGAAACGCTTCCCTGGACTTCTTTGTGGAAATTGATCTCCGCCTGATAAGTGCCCAGGGTTTTGACTTCTTCTACCAGGTTAATTTTTTTCCGTGGTACCTCGAGACCGAGTTGCTCTTTTATCGCCTGAGAAATCTGGAGAGTGGTAACGCTTCCGAAGATTTTTCCTTCAGATCCTGCTTTTGCGCCTATGCGCAAAACCTTATCTTTCAGTGAATCGACTAATTCTTTATACTCTGAAAGTTTTTCCAGTTCCTTCTCTTCTTCTCGTTTGAGAATGTGGTGAAGGGTTTTCAGGTTGGCTTTATTGGCGATTTTGGCCAGGCCATTAGGGATAAGATAGTTTCGGGCAAAACCGGGTTTCACCGATACTACGTCATTTTTTTCGCCAACTTTTTCGATATCTTTTAATAGTATAACGTCCATTGTACATATAGATTTATCGGTGAGAAATTACTTCAGAAGATCCGTTACGTAAGGTAGAATGGCCAGGTGTCGGGCTCTTTTTACAGCTACGGCTAATTGTCGTTGGTATTTCAATGAATTACCGGTAATCCGTCGCGGTAAAATTTTACCTTGTTCGTTCAGAAATTTCTTCAAGAAGTCAGGATCTTTATAATCTATGTGTTTGATGCCGTATTTTTTAAACCGGCAGTATTTTTTCTTGCTCTGTCCAATATTGGGATTCGACAGGAATTTTATATCGTCTCTTTTTGCCATTTTTTATAATTTTTACGCTCGATAAATGTTATTCTTCTTCGGTAATTGCAGCCGCTGCCTGGGCAGGTTTGCTCTGCGTACGAGTTGATTGTTCATTGGTTTCTTCCTTCGGTAAAGTTCTGCCGATTCGACCATTTCGCTTGTCATCGTTGTACTTGATAGCGAATTTATCCAATTTAACAACCAGGTGTCGAATAACCCGTTCATCTCGTTTCATGGCCAGCTCGAGTTTTTTGACGATGTCGCCGGAATTGGATTTGAATTCGAGGCTGTAATAAGCACCGGTGGATCGTTTATTGATCGGATAGGCCAGTTGTCGAAGACCCATATCGTCGAGATGTACGATTTCGCAGTCTTCGCTTTTTAAATGATCAAGGTAGTTTTGGGCTGTCGTTTTTATTTCCTCAGACGCCAGCACCGGGTCTACGATGAAAGTGACTTCATATGTCCGCATGGTTTATTTGTTTGTAGCCCAATCTCTTATGTATAGATTGAGCGCGGTTAAAATAAATGGAGTGCAAAGATAAACATTATCTTGTAAAATACCGCAAGTAAACGAAAAATTCGGGGCGCGACGGGAATGTCCGCTCTGAGTTCTTTTGTTGTATCCGTTTGCATCCCAACTTTACGGTGGGGAATTGATCTTTAATTTCTGACCCAACTCACTGGTAAATCGGGTTGATAACGTCCCGCCAGTTGTGGATTTTGCTCGTTTTTGGTGTAATCCCGGACGCCTATTTGTATGTATTCATACAGTTCTGCAATGGTCACGATCTGATCCCGATTGAAGTCGGCCTTTCCCTTCATCCCTTCGATGAGAAAATACGAAAACACTCCCTGCCTCAATCCACTTGATTCTTTGCTATACTCAGTGTCTTTGGACGAAAGCAAGAAGGCCGTTCCACCTGCTGATTCAGATATCTGTTGATAGAAATTCTGCATTTGGGACAAATCTGGTCGCCGGGAGGTCAGTAAACTTCCACTGTAGCAGGCGTCAACCATAAAAAGCTTTTGCTTCGCCCTGCTATTGGCCAATTGTTCCTTCATACTTAGATAGGAAACCCGTCGCCGGTAACCATCCGAATCGATGGGTAGAAAATATCCCTCTAGACCATGTCCCGCAAAGTAGCATATAACTGCATCATTTTCATCTGCTTTTTCAACCACGGTGTTCATGGCATTCGTGATGTTTTCCTTGGTCGCACTTTCGTCGATCAGAATATGAATATTTTCGTCCGGAATGGCGCCCCCTTCCGGACTTTTGAGAAAGGCATATATCCGGTACGCATCATCGTCGGTATATTTTAGAGTTTCAAAATTCTCGTAGCGGCTCACGCCTACGATGACAGCATAAATGTCGACATTCCCCACCTGAGCATTTCCTGCGACTGGTTTGGCGTACGTAGATTTCTTGTCGGCCGCAACGGGTTTTTGTCCGATAGTTTTTTGGTCTTTTTCTTTTTCTGACTCTTTGGCTATCGACTCAGCCTGTAATTTCCCATCCTTCCAGTATCCCGCTACGCTGGACCCATCCAAACGGAGCAGAATGCCGTATCCATTGGGTCGGTCCTCTGAAAATGCACCTTCGAATACGCTGCCATCTTTAAAAGTGTAGCGTCCTTCTCCGTGCATAAAATTGTTTTTGAAATAACCTTCGTACAAAGCGCCGTTGACGAAATTCAGTATTCCCTTACCCGATTTCTTCCCTTCGATCCACTCTCCCTGGTATCGATTACCGTTCGAATAAATAAGAATTCCTTTCCCGTGAGGTTGACCTTTTTTGAACCCTCCCTGGTACACCGCTTCGTTGGTGTACTTAAATTTTCCTTCACCATTGTAGCAATTTCCACTCAGACATTGCGCATAGGTGCAGATTGGCAATACCAATGCCAAAATACTCATCCAATTGACCATTATGTAGATTTGATTTTTGAGTATAGGCTATTGTCAAGCGCAATCGGTATATTTGTGGAATGAATTGATGATACTAGAACCTTCTGAATTCGGGGGTTATTATTCGCATTGTTGTTAAAAAACCTGGAACAAATGAAATTAACTTTTTGGATATTCATGGCGCTGTCCTTCGCTGCCTGTCAATCGCAGACCTATAAGCAACTTAAGCAATCCAGCGCATCCACCGAGGCTTACGGTGATAGGATCAAGAACAAAAACACGGTTTCGTTGGAATCCGTTGTGGAGCGGTTGGAAACAAATGATACGCTTTTCGTTACCTCCGTTGGAGAAATCAATAAGGTCTGCCAGAAAAAAGGCTGTTGGATGACGGTAGCTCCCACCGGAGATTCCGATCCTACTTTTATGGTAAAATTCAAAGATTATGGATTTTTTGTACCCAAAGACGTATCGGGTGAAAAAGTAGTGCTTCAAGGAAAAGCTTTTCGACAGGTGACTGACGTCGCTGCACTCAGGCATTATGCTGAGGATGCAGGAAAAACCAGAGCTGAAATCGAAGCTATCACGGAGCCAAAAGAGGAATTGATTTTTATCGCTGAGGGAGTAGAAATATTTCGGGAAAAAATTTAAAATTTTTTTCGGTGATCAGGCAGCGGATGGTTTAGGAGGGGCGTTTTAAAGATGTGTCAGAAAAAATGGCAGCCCTTCGAATGTTGATTAATAGGATTTTACTAACTCTCTGATTGTGAAAAGATCAATTATGTGAAGATGAACATTGCATAAGGGCTGCTCAGATTCAATGCTTAAATATAAAGCAATTTTCGTAACTCACAAAGATTTTCCAAAAAAATTTATATTTTTTTTACGGATTGCTGTAAATAATCCAAATCAATGTTCTCCTTGATGAGTTCTATAGCCCTCTGAATTTTCCAGGGGGTTTTCAAATTAATCTTTACCTCCATCTTAGATATTTGTCGAACGGTTCCCAACGTATCCAGATGTGTGCGGATAAAAGGGATGTGGTTTTTCAATATATACGCCTCAGTTTCAGAATTAATATGCCCCTCTCCCGTGGCTACGATGCCTGAGAGTGGAGAAAATTCACCGTGCGTTTCATAACTCCAGATTTTTACTTTATTCACTGCATTGTCTACCCGATCCGCAGCCACCACAAGCAGCAGGTTTTTTTGAGAAGATTGCAATTGGTTGCGCTCCAAAACCGAACCAGATATAATATCCTCGACAGTATTGTATTTGTATTCTTCGTTGAAGGTGACCGTGCCCTTGATCTGATCGATGATGCCTTTAATCGTTTTGAAAGCCAAAGACTTATCATAGGGTAAAAATCCCAGCGGCTTCAAATCCCACTCCTTAAGTTTTTTAGATACATAGTATTTTACTTTGTCCATTTTATCGGGTAAGACTTTATTCACGATAACCCCAAGGATGGGGACGTTTTTTTCTCTGAATAAAGCAGTACACGTATTCAATTGATCGATGGTACTCCCTATCCCACCTTCGACAATCATGACCACCCCCAGGTCGAGCAGGCTGGCCACGTCCGCGTTGGATAAATTGACCACGCTTCCCACTCCCGGATGCCCTGTTCCTTCGTAAATAACCAATTCGTGATTATCGTGTAGATATTTCGCTGCTGTCAGGACATCCTCCCGATATTTGAACCTTTCCGGATGATCGATGAAAGCTGTGGTCGCCCCGGAGCCCAGGATGACAGGAGAATGATAGTCCGGTTGTAACTTAAATCCCAATAAATCAGCAAATAACAACGTGTCTTTGTCCACACGCAAATTTTCCAGATCAACGAAATGCTGACCCACGGGTTTGCAATATCCGATGTTGTAACCCAGTGACCGATAAATCGCCACGAGGCCAAGTGTCGAAGTTGTTTTCCCAACGTGCTGGTTCGTTGCCGCTACATAAAATCCTTTCATCGTCCGTTTTTAGCTGTTTTATTTGTGGTCCATTCCATGCATGATAAGAAATTATGACGAAAAATTACTTTATTTGTTGTGATTTAAACCGGTAGTGTTAAATGAAAAAATTCAGTGGCTATATTTAATTCCGGTTTTGTGGGATGGGCAGGTCATCTCCCCACGACATCAGGAATGAATGATGAAGCTTAGCTCCCGATCAAAGGAAGGAGGAGCCGGGTAAAATGAATCAGTTTAGAATTTTAAACATTCAGGATATGCGACCAGGGTGTTTTGCTTCATCATTTTATGGATGCTTTTGTCGAAATCGCCTTTTGGCAGAGCGAAAAAGCAAATCGCCCATAGTGAGGTCTGAATATGGCTGTTGAGGATGAAAAGCTCGTGAAAAAATGCCGCTAAACCATTTAGCATTTATGAAATGCAACACCAAATTCCTATGAGTATTGAACATTACCGGGGATCATAAATACAACTATATGTTTCTATTCAAATCGATTTCCGGTCTCCAAAGTCACGTGGCAGAAGTCAAAGAGATGTCTAATACGATCGGATTTGTTCCCACCATGGGTGCTCTACATGATGGGCATACGTCCTTAATTACCAGATCGATTGAGTCCGGAAATTATACCGTAGTGAGTATTTATGTCAATCCCACACAATTTAATGAGAGCGATGATCTGGCAAAATATCCCCGACCCATTTCGGATGATCTGGTAAAATTGAACCGGTTGGGGGTGGATGTGGTTTTTTTACCTACTGACGAGGAGATTTATCCGGATGGAACACAGACTGCACCTGACGTTCCGCTTGGTCATCTGGGTAACACCCTGGAAGCAGCCTTTCGTCCCGGACATTTTGAAGGGGTGGTTCAGGTCATGGACAGATTGCTTAGCATTGTCCGGCCCGATATCCTTTTTATGGGTAATAAGGATTTGCAGCAAATAGCGGTGGTGCGCAAACTGATTGAATTCGCAAATTTTAAATGTAAATTGGTCGGCTTGCCGATAATCCGTGAACCGCACGGCCTGGCAAGAAGTAGCCGGAATGAGCGGTTGGACGCGGCTGATCGCGAGGCAGCGGCAGTGATTTATAATACACTTATGGAAACGTACCAAAAGTACCACAGATTCACGTTTCCACAGTTGAAACAAGCCGCCTTAGATCGATTAACCACTCCTCCATTTCGACCCGAATATTTCGAATTCGTACGGACTGATACGCTGGAGATTTTGGAAGCCAGACCGGATGATGCGGTTCCCGTCTCGGTGGTCACCGCGGTATGGTGCAGGGATGTCCGCCTCATTGATAATATGGAAATG
>CALGAA010000431.1 GCA_937952445.1 uncultured Bacteroidota bacterium
AACAGTCACCGTCGAAGGCCAGAAAGCATTGATTGAAAATAAGGTCGATCGACTGGTTTACAATGCTGAAAATGATGTATCTGTAAGAGGTGGTGATGCAGCTGATGTGTTGCGGAAAGTTCCTATGCTCAATGTCGACATGAACGGAAATGTATCGCTGCGGGGATCACAGAATTTAAAAATTTTGATCAATGGAAAGCCTTCCGGAATTTTCTCCGGGTCGATTGCCGATGCACTCAAAATGATCCCGGCCGATGAGATTTCACAAGTGGAAGTGATCACTACGCCAAGCGCCAAATACGATGGGGAAGGATCAGGCGGTATAATTAATATCATTACCAAAGAAAGTAAAGTTCAGGGAATCAATGGGAATGTGAATGCTTCCGTGGGTACTCGTCAGAACAGAGCAGCGTTTAATATATCCGGGGTGCGGCAACGGTTTGGAATAAACGGTGGCGGAGGAGCTTTCTTTAGTTGGCCTCAAGAAGGTGTTTCTACCTTCCTGCGGGAAGACGAAACCGCCGCAGGTACCCGGATTCTCCAGCAGGATGGGGTTAATAGCACGTCCCGGATTGGGTTTCGGGGAAAATTGGGAGCTTTTTACGATTTCAATGGATTTAACTCGATCAATTCCACGATTTCGTTGCGTGGCTTTTCGTTTAACACAGAAAGTGACCTGGAGTCGATGTTTGTCGACCCGGTGGCTGGATTCACTGAACGGTACAATCGATTCAATGATGGAACGACCCTGCGGTCTGGGTTTGACTGGACGACCGACTATACCAAAAAATTTGACACCGATGGACATGAACTCGTCTTTGCATTTCAGTTGAACGGGGATTATACCAAGGATGATAAAGTGATTGAACGATTGGGAGAAGATGTGCTGCTCAATTATAAAGAGAAGAATAAAAACGATGGAAACAATTACGAGTACACCTTCCAGGTGGATTACACCAAACCCTTTAGTGAGGCCATAACTTTGGAGACGGGAGTGAAGGGAGTGTTGAGGGACATCGATAGTGATTATGAGTTCCTTGTATTCAATCCGGATGAAAATATTTTTGATTTGGATCCCCTCCGGACCGATGAGTTTCTATACGGACAGGATGTGTATGCAGGTTATGCTTCTTTTAATCTCAACTTTTGGAAAACCTGGTCTGCAGTCGTAGGAGCCCGGTACGAGGGTACCGCAATTGACGGGATGTATTCAGATGGATCCGGATCATTTGAACAGACCTACGGCAATTTTTTGCCGACGATCATTTTGTCGAAGAAGATTAAATTTAATACAATCAGAGCTTCGTATACCGAGCGAATCCAACGCCCCAGTCTGTATTACATCAACCCTTACCGCAACCAGGAGGACCGAAAAATTATCACGGAAGGAAATCCGTATTTGTCACCTGAATTGACGAGTCAATACGAGGTGGGCTATTCTACGTTTATAAAAGGGACGGTACTTAATATGAGTGCTTATTACAAAAGGACCAGAGATATCATTTCCAGCTTTTTACGTGTAAACGACGAAGGTGTATCTGTCAATACTTATGAGAATGTTGGCAAAACCGATGTGTACGGAGCAAACGTATTTGCCTCGTTTACGATTGCCAACAATCTGACGCTTCGGGGGAATTTGGATATCAACCAATACCATGTGGTTGAAGCAAGCGAGGAGCTGAACGTGGATGACGCGTATAGTAATTGGATCACCAGGATGTTTGTGAGTGCGACCTACAATTTTGGCAAAGGATGGAAAGCGGAAGGATTTATGTTTGGAAATTCTGAGCAATGGTCCATACAAGGCCGATTGCCCGCATTTTCAATGATGAGTTTCGGCGTTCAAAAAGAAATATTTGGCGACAGGGGCACCATTGGGCTGACCGTGATCGATCCGTTTAACAAAAACAAATCGTTCAAGTCAGAGCTCGAAGGTAAAAACTTCACTCAGGTGTCCAATTTTTCAATCCCGTTCCAGTCCTTTGGCGTGAGCTTCAGTTACCGGTTTGGAAATTTGGATTTCCAGCAGCAAAATAGAAGAAGCGTCATCGAGAACGATGATTTGAAAGGTGGTCAGAACCAACAGGGAGCGGAACCGGGCCAGCAATTTTAAAGCCCTGAAGCTAAATCACGTATAGCTTAAGCTACATCTTTTACAGAGGGTATGTAGTGAAAAAATCAGAATAAACTTATCATAATAATAAAAAAAGGAGGATCCCCGGATCCTCCTTTCTATTTGGGATGTGAATTAATCAACACAAAATTTTCCCTAATAAATTCATAATAACCGTTTCAGAACTATTTCGAGTTCAGGAATTGTCGTTTTTGCTGGTCACTAACCGTCGGGGATGCTTCGATGATTTCATCTACCACATCAGGGTTGAGTAGGGTGGACGTATCACCAAGTGTCGAAATATCACCTTCGGCAATTTTACGGAGAATACGCCGCATAATTTTACCACTACGTGTTTTGGGCAAACCGTCTACTACCTGAATAATGTCTGGTTTGGCGATCGGTCCAATTTCCTTGCGAACAGTTTCTATTATTTCATCTTTAAAAGCCTGCTGACTTTCGATTCCGTGTTCGGTAATAATATAAGCATAGATTCCCTGTCCTTTGATGTCATGCGGAAATCCTACAACGGCGGATTCTACCACCCATGGATGTTCGTTGATCGCATCCTCGAGCTCGGCAGTTCCCAATCGATGGCCGGAAACGTTGATGACATCATCCACCCGACCGATGATCCGGTAGCGGCCCTGACGATCCCTTCTGGCTGCATCGCCTGAAAAATAGTACCCTTTAAAGGTCGAAAAGTACGTCTGTTTCATCCGCTCATGATCACCGTACAGCGTTCTGAGGATAGATGGCCAGGGGAATTTAATGCACAGAAGTCCTTCCTCCTGCGGATTTGTTACTTCGTTTCCGTCCTTATCCAGAATGATGGGTTGCACGCCAGGAAGTGGATATGAAGCGTGCATCGGTTTCAGGTCGGTTACGTGTGGTATTGGAGATATCAGGATGGATCCATTTTCGGTTTGCCACCAGGTATCGACCAGTGGACATTTTCCTTTTCCTATATAGGTGTAGTACCATCTCCAGGCTTCTTCGTTGATGGGTTCTCCCACCGAACCAATTACTTTCAGGGAATTGAGTGAATACCGGGCAACAGGCTCCAGACCCTGCGCCATCAAAGATCGGATCGCTGTGGGCGCTGTATAAATCTGGTTGACCTGGTATTTGTCAACAATAGCCCAAAATCGACCTGCATCCGGCCACGTAGGAATTCCTTCAAACATCACCGTGGTTGCTCCAGCCAGCAAGGGGCCGTATACAATGTAGGAATGTCCCGTAATCCATCCAATATCTGCTGTACACCAGAATATATCCTCCTCATCGTACTGGAATACATTGAGAAAAGTATAGAAAGTACTGACCATATACCCTGCAGTAGTATGGACGACACCTTTGGGTTTTCCTGTACTCCCAGAAGTATAAAGGATGAATAAAGGGTCTTCTGAACCCATCGGGACAGGAGCGCAATTGGCATCTACTTTCTCCATTTCGTCATCCCACCACACATCCCGGCCGGGTTGCATGTTAATGTATTGTTCTGTTCGTTTGAATACGATTACTTTTTCTACACTGCTGGTTTTGGTGACGGCTTCATCCACGATATCTTTGACATCGATTTCTTTGTGACCCCGAAACGCACCATCGGATGTGAGGACCACTTTGCAACTGGAATCATTGATCCGGTCCGCCAGGGACTGGGCAGAGAAACCCGCAAATACCACAGAATGAATCGCTCCGATTCGGGTACAAGCCAGAAGGGCTACCGTCAATTGTGGGATCATCGGCATATAAATGCAGACTCTGTCACCCTTCGAAACTCCGTTGGCCTTTAGTACGT
Source organism: uncultured Bacteroidota bacterium (assembly GCA_937952445.1). Classification (GTDB taxonomy): domain Bacteria; phylum Bacteroidota; class Bacteroidia; order Chitinophagales; family Saprospiraceae; genus Membranihabitans. The sequence continues at coordinate 3,915 of CALGAA010000431.1, forward strand.
TGGCAAATTTGCACACCTGTTCGTGCAATTCACGATACGTCCATTCGATATTTTCGTCGTTGGGGTCGTTCGGTTCCCATATTATGGCTTTTTTATCTGGTCGGGTCAACAAATGTCGATCCAGACAATTTTCGGACATGTTGAGCTGTCCGCCTTCAAACCATTTAATGCTCGGAGTGTCAAATTCCCATTCCAAAACTTTGTCGTAGGGCTTTCTCCATTCCAGAGTATCCGCTATTTTCGACCAAAATTTTTCGGGGTTCTCTACGCTTTCCTTATACGCTTTTTCATAATCTTCCTTCGTTCTGATTCTAATGTCCTCCATGATCGTTTCTGATAAATTTTATGATGATTAAATGTATGCGTTAAATTTCCTAATAATTTCGGCAATACCAAAATAAGATGGTCTGATTTCCTTGTTTGGGGCATGATTCTTTCTCTGGTGAGGAATCGGTTTTCCCTCACCCCTGCGAAAGTTCCACTTTCATCTTTCCATTTGGGGATTTTAACTCCTCGGGACCCGAATGCTTTGGATCATATCCTGGATCCTTTCCGGCGGCTTGGGGGTCAGATAAGTGACCAGGAGCGTCACAATAAGGTTCACAATCATCCCCACTGTTCCGATGCCTTCAGGTGAAATGCCAAACAAGTAATCCTCTTCACCTCCCAGTCCAAGTACAGCGAAGTAAATGATGTATCCCCCGGTAAACAGAATCCCCGCGACCATCCCCGATAGGGCTCCTTGCAAGTTGACGCGGGTAGAAAAAATTCCGAGGACAATGGCTGGGAAAAAGGATGCGGCAGCCAATCCAAATGCAAAGGCCACGACCTCTGCCACAAATCCTGGTGGGTTGATTCCCGCAATACCGGATACCACAACGGCGACCATGATGGGAAGCCGGGCCGTCCACAATTCGTTTTTTTCCGAAATGTTTGGTTTAAACCATTTTTTTAACAAGTCATGCGAAACTGAGGTAGAGATAACTAATAGAAGTCCCGCAGCCGTAGACAACGCTGCTGCCAGACCTCCGGCGACCACCAGGCCGATCACCCATCCGGGTAAATTGGCTATTTCCGGATTGGCGAGGACCATGATATCTTTATCTATTGTGAGCTCATTACCTTGCAAACCCTGAGCTGCGGCTTCGGCTGCAAACTCAGGATTTTCATCGTTATAATAATCGATTAGACCGTTTTGGTTTTTGTCTTCAAATGACAATAAGCCGGTATGTTCCCAATTTGAGAACCATTCAGGCACTTCAGCGTAGGGGGTTTCTTGTACCGTGGAAATCAGGTTTGTTTTGGCAAAAACCGCGATCGCTGGAGCTGTAGTATATAGTATTGCAATAAATATCAATGCGTAACCCGCTGATATTCTGGCGTCTTTCACCCGGGGGACCGTAAAAAATCGTACGATGACGTGGGGAAGCCCTGCTGTCCCCATCATCAAAGCCGCGGTGACAAAAAACATGTCCAGCCGGTTGACATCGGCCGAGGTATAGGCTTTGAAACCCAAATCGGTGTGAATTTGATCCAGGCGATCGAGTAGCCATGTTCCATCAGCCAATTTGGATCCCAGACCGATTTGGGGGACAGGGTTTCCGGTGACGAGTAGGGAAATAAAGATTGCTGGTACCAGATAGGCAAATATCATAACGCAATATTGCGCTACCTGCGTGTACGTGATGCCCTTCATTCCACCCAGTACGGTATAGAACATCACGATAACAATCCCAATCACTACCCCGGTTTCAAATTTGACTTCCAAAAATCGGGCAAAGGCAATGCCCACTCCTTTCATTTGTCCCACAGCATAGGTGAAAGAAATAAACAATGCACAGATGACAGCAATGACCCTGGCAGTCTGACTATAATATCGTTCTCCAATGAAATCGGGAACCGTGAATTTTCCAAATTTTCGAAGATAAGGAGCCAGCATGAGGGCAAGCAGTACATAACCACCTGTCCATCCCATTAAAAATTGAGAACCGATATATCCCGAAAAGGAAATCATCCCGGCCATCGATAAAAAACTGGCTGCCGACATCCAGTCAGCCGCGGTGGCCATTCCATTGGCAATGGGGGAAACACCTCCTCCTGCAACGTAAAATTCTTTGGTAGATCCGGCTTTTGACCAAATGGCTACTCCGATATAAATGAGGAACGTTACCGCTACCCATCCGTAAGTCCATAAATTGTCCATCATAACCCTGAAATTGAAATTTTAAACTTCATCGACTTCGAATTTTCGATCCAATCGATTCATCAACCAGACATATACGAAAATGATAATGACAAAGGAGAATATTGATCCTTGTTGAGCGAACCAAAATCCAATTTTGTAACCTCCTAACCTATATTGGTTGAGCTCTTCCGCCCAGATGATTCCAAATCCAAAGGAAACCAAAAACCATAGGCTCAGAAGTACAAGAAGGTAGGTGACATTCTTTCGCCAATACAATTTTTTGTCGGGTGTGGCCATTGTTGAAAATTTGATTCTGTTAAAATCGGTGCGAAAAATATAAAAACTTATTATCAATTCCCATGTATTGATCAAAATATTTGAATTTTACTAGTGACGGACATTAAGTTCGTGATATATATGACGAGGTTATTTTTTGTCTTATCGAAGAAGTGACCGAATGCAGTCTCGTCG
>CALGAA010000432.1 GCA_937952445.1 uncultured Bacteroidota bacterium
CACCGTCTTATCGGGTCGTCCTTCCACCATCATGTCGCGGCTAAATTCACTGGCGAGGATGATCAACGTCCGGTCCAGGCGTCCCGATTTTTCGAGATCCCGAATTAATTGGGAAACGGGACCATCGATTTGTTTTTTCATTTCGGCAGCCCGCGTGTGGCCGTTTTCGTGCGTATCCCACCCTTCAAATGGGACATATTCCGTGGTTACACTAACAAACCGGGCGCCATTTTCCACCAATCTTCGCGCCATCAGGCATCCCAGACCAAATTTTCCTGTGTTGTACGTGTCGTACACCTCTTTTTCCTCCTGATGAATGTTGAATGCGGTCGCTTCGGGCGATTTCAGTAATCGATAGGCTTGTTCCATCGAAGCTTTCAGCGACTCCTTCTGGTAATCACTCCCGTATTCACCCATCGGACTGGCACTGATGAGTTCGTTGTACAATTGATGCCTTTTTTCAAACCGGCTTTCCGACATACCCACGGGTGGCCGGACACTTTCAAGCCCTTTTGTGGGGTCGGGAATAAGAAATGGCCCATACTCGTCCCCAAGAAAGCCTGCGGTGTGAAAGGCTTTCAATTCTTCACCTTCTCCTACGTCAAATCGCTGGCCTATGTTGATAAAGGGAGGGATTACCTCGTTGATTGGCCCGAGTTCGTGCGCAATCCAGGATCCGATATGCGGAACGATAAAGGCCTGAGGGGGTTCATAGCAGGTGTGGAAATGAAATTGATGCCGGGTGTGAAGGATATGACCCAAATCAGCTGCTACGTATGATCGGATCAGGCTTCCCCGATCCATGACGCTGCCGAGGGATTCCAGTCCTTCCGAAAAATGCACCCCGTCCAATACCGTCGGAATGGAAGGGAAGGTGCTCAATACTTCATTGCCTTCCATACCCTCGCGAAAAGGGGTATACCTCTTGGGATCAAAGGTTTCGGTGTGGGCCATGCCGCCAGCCATAAAAAGCCAGATCACCGAATCCGCTGTCGATGGGATTCGGGGTTCACGGTTCCAGTTGCACGACGACATGAGTCCCGCTACGGGCGCTCCTGCAGCCATCGTCGCGATCGAAGCTGCAGACAGCTTTTTAAGAAATGTTCGTCTGTTTTGTTTGGAAGCCATATTCCGTTAAAAATAAAAAATTTACGTGTGAATTTAAAATCCGACGTTTTACCAACTGTATAAATTTATAGTTCTATTCCCTGTTGGTATTTTGGTTATAGAGCACTAACTTCTCACAGCCCTCGCCGGGATTCCTTCCCTTACTGGATAAATTGCACCTCCGGATGCAAAACCATCGCCCAGAAAAAATCCTGGATGTGGTTCACATCCGGTCCCGTTCCCAGTGCTTCGGTGGCCACGGAAAGTTCTTCTGTAGTCGGGCGGCGACCTATTAATACTTCATAGGTCTGAACGACCAAGTCTGCGGGATCGGGGTAATTATTTTCCCAGACCCTGGCCCCTTCTTCCAGCGATTCCAACAGCCGTTCGCCGTTGGTCAGTTCCAATGCCTGCAACAGGTTGGGCTGATCATTCCGAGTCGTGACCACCACCTCCCGGTTTGGCCTGCCGAGTGCCGTCAGAAATGCATTGTTGGACACCTGCGAGGCCCGTATGAATGTCGTATCCACTCCCTCGGGATTGAACTTTCGCTCTTCTTTGGTAAACAACGGGCCAAAATGAAGACTGACCATATCCGAAAACTGCTCGGCGGTAATCTTGCGCACCACGGGTCCCGTAAACACATAGTTTTCGTCACGCAGGGCCAGATTGTCATCCACCGGGACCGAAGGGAGTTGGTAAGTCCGGGAAGTCACGATGGCATGGATCAACCCTTTGAGATCGAATCCGTTGCCTACAAAATGGATTGCCAGCCAATCCAGTAAATCCTGACTCCAGGGCGGTTGATCCATTTCATCCACCGGTTCTACAATTCCCCGACCCATCAACTGCGCCCAAATCCGATTGACCATCGTTCGGTAAAACCGACCATTGTTGGTATTCGTGAGTTTCACCGCCATTTCTTCCAGACGATCTTCCCGGGATGCGGCACTGTCAATGGTGCCCAATTCATTCCACAGCAGGCGGGTTTCGGCCATTTCCCCCGTAGGCTGATCGCACCGGTTGATTTCCATGGTCGTTTCCGCGAAGATATTGGCAAAGCCGTATGCATCTTTGAGTTTCCAGTCGCTGATAAAACTATCGTGGCAGGAGGCACATTTCAGGTTGAGGCCGAGCATGACCTGTGCTACGTTTTGAGCGGCCTGCATTTCGGTGCGTTGGCTGGAATTGACGTCCCCCCGCCATTCAATCCCGGCGATAAATCCCATGGATGATTCGTCGGGACTGAGCAGTTCCTGAGCCATGGTCTGGTACGATTTGTTGTCGTATAAAGCCTGGTATAGCCAGGAGGTAATGCTGTGCCGCCCACCGGTGATGTACCCGGTACCGGTGTAGTCGTTACGGAGTATATCGTTCCAAAATGTCAGCCAATGCAACGCGTAATCCTCGTTTCGATCTAGCAATTCCTTCGCCCAGATGTTTCTTTTGTCCGGCCGGGTATCGGATTCAAACCGGCTCGATTCCTCCGGGGAAGGAGGCAAGCCGATCAGATCGAGATATATCCGGCGCAGATAGGTCTGATCATCGATGATTTCGGGCCATGAAAAACCCTGATCAGCGAAATATTCATCCACCCACACATCGATTTTATTGTCAAATTGGCTGGTATCGGAAGGCCATTCTGGAGTGCGGGGCGCCAGGGGTGCATTCCGGAATATTTTGAGATCTTCTGCGTTTTCAGGCCAGTAAGCTCCTTTTTCTACCCAGAGGGAGATCAGCGCTATTTCATCCCGGGACAACAACTCTCCCTTGGACGGCATCACATCATCGTGTCCTGCCGGCAGCCGGATTCGCCGGATCAATTCACTGCTTTCCGGATCCCCGGCGACGATAATGGGACCACTTTCACCTCCTTGCAGCACGTATTTCCGCTCATCCAAACGAAGTTCTCCCTTTACTTTATCCGAACTGTGGCACCGGTAACAACTGTGGGCAAAGATGGTCCGCACACCGGTTAGAAGTCGCAGCATTTCCGAGTCTGGTATCTCATCTGCTTTTCGATTGTAGACCGCTAAATCGATATCCAAAGATGGTCCGGAAGCGAGATTTTTTTGAGATTGAAAGGGTAGTACCTCGGTCAGATAATCGCTCCCATGGGTGAGGGAAGCCCCGAAATGTCCCGTGAGTACGATCGCGAAAAAGGAGGCGAACAAAGTAGAACGATATCCGATCAGCCAGGACTTTTCCGATGTGTTCCGGAATTGCCTGTTCAAGCCCCAGGTGGCTAAGCTCAGCACGGCGGCGGTGATTCCGAGGTATTGGTGGAGGTCCACCCCCGATCCTTCAAAATTGTCGTGAATTTTCAACAAAAGCCCAAAGGCGACCGAAGCAATGGCGGTTATACAACCAACGCCCACCATAAAATCGATCGTCGTCCGCCATTTGGAATGGTAGTCTTTCAGGGTGAAAACTTCCAGGATTGCCGCCAGAACCAGCAACGTTAAAGGCAGGTGGACAATCATGGGATGGAGCCGTCCCAGAAAGGCCCAAACCCAGAATGGTTCGCTCAGAAAAACAAACTTCGATACATCCTGGAGTTGGGGAATCAATACCACAGTACCTGCCAAAGCCAGACCCCACGCGCGTTTTTTCTTATTCCAGTTCATGTTCTTGTAGTAATTCCTCAGGCGCATAAAAGCCTTCTTTATCCGCTATCTCCGCTCTTACCCGCTGAACATCCTCCGGGCTGACGACCGAGGATTGATTTCCAAATGAGTTCCGGACATAGGTCAGTACTGCAGCTACTTCTTCATCGTTCAACAACCCCTCAAATGGAGTCATCGGAACCTGGCCGGGGTATTCTTTTCCGAGCACTTCGATTGGGCCAAGCATCCCTTTGAGCGTGAGTTTAATCAATCGGTCTACCGAGCCGTTAACCCATCTTGTTCCGCTGAGTGGTGGAAATTGCGAGGCTTCCAGACCTTTCCCATCCGCCTGATGGCAGGTGATGCAATACCCATCTCGCTCGTATATTTTCTTTCCGAGTAAAAACATTTCGCGATCCTTTCCGGTCAGATCGGTGAGGTTCTCGGTCTCTTCGTGTTCTTTCACCGAAATTCCCTGAAGGTGGGCCACGGCTGATTTATATGGGCCTTCGATCCATTTGTCCAATGGCTTTTGAGCTGCTTCTTCGAGGATAGCCATACCGGTTTCCCGGTCCAGCCAACTGGCTGCTACGATGGCTTCCAACCGGACCCTTCCGTGATCATCCCGCACGGCATCCATCAATAGTTCAGCCTGATCGCTGACCTGATGGCCCGTAAAACGCAGTACATGAACGGCAGCAGCGCGCACCCGGTAATCGTCGGATTCGAGTAAGCGACGGAGCAGCGATTGATCGACCTGATTCATCCCCCAGGAAACCCACAAAGCCTCGAGCAAATGGTGCTGATAATTCGGTTCATTCCGGTTCAGATTGTTGACCCAGGTCGACAATGCCGGCAGCACCTCTTCCGGATTTCGGCCCCTCAACTCGCGTCGAGTACGATACCGACTGCGGTATTCCGGCAACTTGAGGTTGTCAAGCAAGACCGGAATGGAGGCCCCGTCGATTTCAGCCGGTTCCACCAGGGGTCGGTCTGGATAGGTGATGCGGTAGACCCTCCCGTGGACGTGATCGCGCAAGGGATCCCGGGCGTTGTGCTGCATGTGTCCGATCAACACGTTGTGCCAATCCAGAAAATACAGGGATCCGTCGGGTGCAAATTGCATATCTACCGGGCGAAAATTTTTGTCATCCACACTCCACACCAGATCCTGTCGGTGCTTGCTGGTGTATCCCGTTCCATCGTCTACCATAGTATGTTGCTTCATTCCCAAAAAACCGATCGTGTTGTTGATCAATAAATCTCCTTGCACTTCTTCTGGAAAATGACGGCTGGAGACAAACTCCAATCCTGAAGTGGGTCTGACACGATGAGCCGGTTCGATGAGGTCAAACGATTTATCGTTGGCATGACCGTACAGCGGTACCACGGTACCCGGCATCATCCATCGAACCGCCGGACCGGAAGT
>CALGAA010000433.1 GCA_937952445.1 uncultured Bacteroidota bacterium
CGGACATAGGTGATAAAAGCTTGCTGCCCCTGCATATTGCCCCGTCCGATCACGAGATCGAGGGTGGTGTTCTCCCCTTCCACTATCTGAATACGTCGCCCTGTGGAGTCCACCTGGTAGTCCCGCCATTTTGATGGATCGCGCGATACCACGCGGCTGGGGATCAGTCGTTGGAGCGACGAGAGCATCGATCGCACACTCGTGCCCATCGCCGGGACCTCAACGCCCTCTTCCGTGGTTAGCCACCAGGTGTTACCCCGCCGGGCCAATTGGATGCGTTCGCCGGTACGTTCGATGTGGATTTGAGAAATCTGAGCGGTATCGATGCGGACCAGGTTCGTCGTGAGAACCTGACTCCCGGCTGATCCTTTTTTCCACCACCAGGAACCCGCGTATACCACAGCCAGCACCACCAGGATGCCAAATAACGTCCGATTGATTTTATCTGTCAGCATAGCAATATTCTGTTAGGATGCTTCACGAATTCAATAGTTGTCCTCCATCCGCTCCTGCCTTTTCTTTCGCGCTCGCTGGCGCCGTACAAAAGCCACCCCCAGGATAAGCAAAATGGGCGCCAATACATTCCCGTATTTGTAAAAATTACGAGTACCATCATCTACCTGGGCGATCGGCCTGGAAGTAATGCCTTTGGTTCGCAGGTTGATCAGACCGGTATCATCAGATAACCAGTCCATAATATTGCTAACCAGATTCACATTATCCTCGCTCACCCGTTGTTGTTGCTGTCCGGTCCCGTTGACCGCAAACGATCCGTTGCTCACTACCACCATACGACCGTTTCCAGAGCCACCCAGGGGACCTTCCGCGGACACGGCAACCACCTGAGGCCCGTCACCAAAATCGTCCAGCACCCATTCCCGGTCGATATCCACCATCACCGGCGCCGGTGACAGTCCCGAATTATCCGACGTATACGCCAGGGGGGTCACCCGAATCGAAGAATCGGTTTGCTGAATATTGATTGGACTCACAAATGGCAATATGACCGACTCCAGTCCTTCGGTTGCAGGATGATCGGTATAACTGGAAATAATCGGGAAATAGGGAAACGGTTTTTGGGTATTCATGATAAATCCACCCAGGTTTTGTTGCACGCTGATCGATCCGCTGGAAGCGTCTACGATGTATTCATCACCCAACGACCATCCTTTTTCTTTCATCCATTCGTTGAGGCCGATGGACGGTGCGGTGGATAAAAACCCCTGGTTGAGGTCGGGACTGAGATTGGAATATGCGATAAATACGTGGCCACCAGAGCTCAGATACCGATCCAATTGGGCGAGGTGGGATGGTGGGAACGAATCGGTGGGATTGATCACCGCGATGCTCCGGTAGTAGGTCGGAATGTCAGCGGTATCGTTCATGGTGTAATCCTCGGGATCGTAGAGTACAGACAATTGTTCCACAACCTGCCCCATCGCCGCCGTCCCTGGTTCACCGTGCCCTTGAATAAAAGCCACCTTGGGTTTCTCATCCACTGAAAGTTTTTTGATGGCTGTGGTGAGCGCATATTCCACGCCTGCTCCGGGCTGGACCAGGGGAATGACCTCGGTTTTATCTCCCATTTCCAGTGTGGCGCCCATATACGCCCGCAGTTGACTCGCCTGATCCTTTTGGGTCACATTGACCATGACTGGACGAATGCCTTTCTGCTGCGCTTCTTGTTCCCCTGCCTCATTTTCATTGGGATTGACAAATCGATAAAGAACCGCCCCGTCAGATCGGGATTCATATTCCACGAGCAAATCCTCAAAATCCCGGCGGGCTTTCACCAATTGGGGAGGTAGATTTTTGGTAAAATACGCGGTAACGGTGACTACGTCATCCAGATCACCCAAAATATCTTTGGTAGCCTGACTTAGGGTGTATTGTTTATCCGCAGTAAAATCCAACCGGGCATACCACAGTTCGGAGAGTAGATTCACCAGAACCAAAATACCCACCACCAACAAAATTCGCGTATATACGGTACTTTTTTTCATCGTCATCTTTCGGTTTTAATCGTGCCAATTTCGTTTTCCCAAAGCTATGGTCGACAAAAACAGTCCCAGAAAGGTGATCGAAAAGAAATAGATCACATCCCGGGTATCGAGCACACCTCGCGCGATGGATTCGAAATGGGATCGGGCGTTTAAGTACTCAAAAACCGTGCTGGGTCCCCCGGTCTGACCACCTGCCAACACCCCAAACAAAAGATGAAAGAACATCCCGATCACCAGGGCCAGCAGAAAGGCGACGATCTGGTTGTGCGTAATGCTGCTGGCAAATACGCCAATGCTGATGTACATCGCGCTGAGCAACACCAACCCGATATATCCGCCGATCACCCCACCGTGATCAACGTTGCCCAGGGATGATACGCTCCAGTAATAAGGCAGCGTACACGCAATGGCGACGACGACCAGCAACAAGCAGGAAAGAAATTTTCCCGATACGATCTGCCAATCGGTCACCGCTTTGGTGCTCAAAAACTCGATGGTTCCGGACCTGTTCTCTTCTGCGAGGGCCCGCATCGTGATCGCCGGAATAAAGAAAAATAAGGTCCAGAAACTGATGCTGAAAAATACCTGTAGATCTGCCTGCCCGATCAGGAACACGTTGCTGCTGTTGGACAACCACGTGAAGAAACCGCTCAATCCCAGAAAAATAATGATCATCAGGTAAGCGATCAGCGAATCAAAATAGGCGAATAATTCCCGGCGAGCTATAATCCAGACTTTATTCATACGTCATTTTCTTTTGTCGTCAGTACCATATCTTCGTCGGCTGTCGATCCTGATGAGGGGTCCGCGGCGGTCACATTTCGGAAAATATCTTCCAGCCGGGTTTCGATCACCGAAAGTTCCATCAGGTACCATTGATTTTGAACGCATAGGTCAAAAATCGCTTTTCTCGATGACAATCCCGATCCGGAGTACACCTGAAAGTAGTTGGGTTTATCAGCCAGCTTTTTGACGCTTTCCACACTGGCGATACTGCGGAGTCCGGCTTCTGCGCTTTCCCCGGCAATGGTTTCGATCTGGACTTTCAGGATTTCCTCACCTGCCGCTTGTTTGCGCAGCGTTTCGGAAGTACCATCGGCCACAATTTTCCCTTTATTGATAATCAGAATCCGGTCACACGTGGCCTCCACTTCGGAAAGAATATGGCTGCTCAGGATAACGGTCTTTTCCTTCCCCAGTTTTTTGATCAATTTTCGGATCTCGATGATTTGGTTGGGGTCCAGACCGGTGGTTGGTTCATCAAAAATCAACACTTCGGGGTCGTGGATAATAGACTGGGCCAATCCCACGCGCTGTCGATAACCTTTGGACAGTTCGTTGATCCGTTTATGTTTTTCGGCATCCAGGCCACACAGGCGGACCATTTCCCGAATTCGGTCATCGGTCAACGATCGGTCCATGCCCTGAATCTCGGCGCAGAATCTCAGGTAATCGATTACCGTCATATCCGTGTACAGGGGGTTGTGTTCGGGCAGGTAGCCAATTTTGCGTTTAATGGCCAGCGGTTCTTCGCCCACATCGATGCCTTCGATGATGACTCTTCCTTCGGACGGGGCCATATATCCCGTCATCATTTTCATGGTGGTACTTTTCCCGGCGCCGTTGGGTCCGAGAAATCCAATCACTTCGCCTGTCTTGATTTCGAAGGAGATGTTGTCCACGGCTTTTTGTTCGCCGTAGTACTTGGTCAGATTTTCAACTTTAATGGACATTGTGGTTGGAATCTTTCCTTTAAACTAGTAATGATCCTGGCAATCCAGCATGCCAAAAGTATTGAATTGGCTTCTGACATGAAAACGATATTATGTTAAATAATGTTAACGATGCAGTTGTTGGATCCGATCCGTCCGACCGAACTGTTCACCACAAACACACCAACTACATATATTTTTGCTTGTCAATCTGTATATGTACAAAATTGACAAATAATGTACCATGAGCTGGGCTTCTACATCCAACGTCCACAGGACCCGGCCTCCGGCTACATTCGGTCATCTCAATTTTGAGAATGTTTGGTATTTCCTTCCTTCACCTGGTTCTTAATACCTACTATGCATGAGTCGAGAATTAGAATGTTTATCTAATCATTGCCAGGCCAAATCCCACAAACTACCATTCTCACAGCTAGAAAAACAAAACTGATATAGCTCTCATTGTTCGTGAATTTGTCCCAATATCCTAACACAATTTTAAATGCTCAATTCGCATCATCACTCGCGATAGCATATTTTACGATCATACCATTCCCAAAACGGATAGCGTTCTCCAATAGCGGCATTTCCCGGGATAATTTACCTAATAATTCATCAGGTATTTTGACATCAATATTTCCCCTAATTAAATTTGAATTTGTCTCAAACCGACTTAAAACTTCCGTATGTGTAACGTAACCATATAATACCGAATCATCGATGTGAAAATAATCAGACATGGGAATTATCGCATTTCTCCTCATGCCATCCGTACTGGTATTGATCAATTTTCCCTGACCTATCATTTTGGAATAGATGTAAATATACTTTTCGTCATCTACAAAAAACGAAACATATAAAAATCGATCAGACTCTAAATAACTGGTATATTTGAAACTCAATCCTTCTTTTTGATCCTTGCTTTTCAATGAACTATATATAGGAAGCGCATAAATGGGTTCAAAGGTCTGATCATTCCAACGCCATACAGTATCTGAATGATTGGAAAGATATATCACCTCATTTCCGGATTGAAAAAATTCCCCTCCCTGGCCTGGTTTATCCTGCTCCCCATTTTGGCCTGAAAAGGTGATTATCTTATCAAGCATACCGGTAGAATCCAATACAAGTACTTCGGAGGCAGCACCTGGAGTTCTCTTTTTGCCCAGGATCAAAACATGTCCTTTTGATACTGCCAAATCCCCCTTTCCAAAACTATATTCACTTATTTTCCCTGCTGTCAACCCAATTGAGCTTATCGGATGACTGTTGGTTTGTATACTGTATTTCAAAACTTTTGATCCCATATAATCCAGCATGTAAAGCTCATTCTTTTCTATAGGGAGCGCAAAATCATTCAAAGATAATACTTCATCTGGGCCTTTACCCTGGATCCCATAACTCGCATTAAACTCACCATCTTGATTAAATATCAGAATCGGTTCATTTATACGTTCCAGGATAATAAACCAGGGATCGTGGTATACTATTCTTTCCGGAACATAACCAGATAACAATCCGTCCGGATGCAATTGAAGCGGAATAAGTTCTGCACTTTTCACGCCCATCATTTCAGTGATATTTACAGGAGACGTAATTTCGCAATTCAATTCAACTACTTCCGTCTTCACATCATCATTTAATTCTGATGAAGGTTCCCAGTCGCATGCAACGATCAGCAACCATATCACAACACCTATGTGACCAGGAAAGTACATTACCTTAACCATTATTCCCTGTCTCCTTGCACCTGTGACACCATTCAATCATATCGGAACTTACACAAACTCGAGTTTGGTTATATTTTTTATATATTACCTCAATTAAATTTCCATTCCCATCAAAATAATGATACCTATACTCACAACATATTGTGGTATTGATATACTCCCTGGCTTTTTCTATTGGATGCCTTGAATAGTCTTTATCACACGGGGTTTCACAATCTTGATTAACACAATTGTTCCCAGTTCCTGTTCCAGATGATGATGATGACGTCTGTGCCAAGGCCGCCTCGCTCATCCCATAAAAAGGATTGGTCAGTGAAGTCGCTATGGTAAATA
>CALGAA010000434.1 GCA_937952445.1 uncultured Bacteroidota bacterium
AACCGCACCCCTTCATTCTACCCCCTTCCCATACTTTTCCAACCATCGATCCTGCTCCCACAAGACATGCATGATCGTTTCACGGCTTTGATAATGATGGCTCTCGCCGGGCAATAGAACCAGACGGACATCCGCTCCCAAACTTTTGAGCGCATCGAAGTACCGCTCGCTTTGCATGGTATGGGTCCCCGAATTGTTGTCCTCCTGGCCGTGGATGAGCAACAACGGTGTTTTCATCCGATCGGCGTGCATAAACGGCGACATTTTATGGTACAAATCCGGGACCTCCCAAAACGTGCGCTGTTCGCCCTGGAATCCAAATGGGGTGAGCGACCGGTTGTACGCTCCGCTCCGGGCAATACCCGCCACGAACAAATCGGTCCAGGTTAGCAAATTGGCGGTCATGAACGCTCCGTAACTATGGCCACCCACCACGACCCGGTTCCGGTCCACCGGATATTTTTCGCACACCGCGTCGATGGCCGCCACCGCGTTTTCCCGCAACTGCTCAATGAAGGTGTCGTTGCTTTTTCCATTCTCCGTCTCCACGATGGGGAAGGATACGCTGTCCATTACCGCATAGCCCCGCCGCACCCAGAAGATCGGCGAACCGTACCAGGGATAGATGAATTCGTGCCGCGGGGTGATGATCTGACCCGCCATTTCGCGATCCTTAAACTCTTCCGGATAGGCCCACATCAGCAACGGAAATTTCGCCCCTTCTTCCTGCTCCTGCGGTAAGTACAGGGTGGCGTGGAGCTTTGTGCCGTCCGACCGCTCGTAATGGATGATTTCGCGATGGATCGACCCGATTCCCGGGAACGGATTTTCAAAATGGGTCACCTGAATTCGTTCCGTGGGCTGATTCCAGTTGGTCAGGAAGTAATTCGGAAAATCGGTCGATGATTCCCGCCGGATCAACAATTTCCCTGACTCCAGATCCAATACCTTCGCCAAACTAACCTGTTCGTCTTTGTTTTCGGCCTGCCAAATGCGTTCGACTTCCCCATTTTCCAGATTATACCGGTCGATAAACGGGTGTACGCCATCCGGCTGAAACCCCGGTCCGGAAAGATATGCAAACCGGTCATCACCCGCGAGTACCCCCTTGCCCCATTCATTTACTTTAAGGAGAAATGATCCCGGATTCCCGTAAAAATCCTCCGCAGAGTGGTCGAAAATGACACGGGGGGGAAGCGTTGGCTGGTCGGGATAGATCAGGTATGTCTTGGTGTTGTGATTGTCGTACCAGTAGTCCGTTGCAATGGCGTATCCATGGGGGCTGAATTTTACATTTTGATACCGGTTGACCGTTTCGAGGATCTTCTGCGGCTCGACTTCAGCATTGAAGGGAGGTTCCCATTGGTACACCGCATCGCGAAACGGCACCTCGTTTGCCGGATTCCCTTCATCCAGCGCCTGAGCAAAAACGAGGGTCGAAGGTTTGTCACTTCGCCAGACGAACGATCTTTTGTGGGGATGCACCGCCATAAACCCCTGGGGGAGATTATCCTGCAGTGGAATGTCTGCAATGGTCGTTTTTTCATCCGTTTCCAGGTCAACCACGATGACCTCGGAGGGGAAAAACCAATAGGGCAGTTGGTACGAAAAGGGTTTCTTAATCCTGGAAACAAGCAAATACCGGCCGTCCGGGGAAAGGCTAAAATCGCTGATGAAGCCTTCGTCGATCGGGGTGAGATCTCCGTCCAGGCTCATCCGGTTGATCTGGGCAAAGCAAAGGTGGTTGAAATTGATTTCATCGATCGGGTTTTTGAGTAAATTCTGGTAGGTGCGGTGTTGTGAAACCGTTTGGTGACCGGTCGATACTACCGGGCCTTTGGGCAGCGTGGTTTCCGGGTCGTGGATGTCCTCCGCCAACGGCGTTTTGGTGAGTACGATCAATGATTTGCCGTCTGGGTGCCAGATAAACGGTGGTGTCAAGGAAGCGTTGAGGGAAGTATCTGAAATGCGAAACGCTTTATGAGCCTGCGGATCGATGCACCAGAGTTTGAGCCCATCTTCTTCAAGCATAGAAACCGCAATCCGGTTTTCATCTCTTGACCTTTTAACCTGATGGATTTTTTGATTTTCGGGTAATCCCTCAATCGGTAGATAGCCTTCTTTCCCTAATTCCTGTATGCGGAGGTTGGAATAAAACGTTGTTTTGCTCCGGCAGAGTTGGTTCGGATGGATTTGGATGCCCGCCAGTTTCAATTCGGGTTGGTACAGGTCTTCCAAATCCAGGTAGCGGGAACGATCGATAAAAATGATGTGTGTGCCTTTGTTGTTGACTGAGGGCAAAGGGGGCAGATCGGCGTCTGCCCATTCAAGTATCTCTTTGGGTGGTAATTTATATTCCATTGAATGTGAATGTGTATAAGATGTGTTGATTTGATTTTATTGATTGCGTTCCGGATCCAGTTTTTTCCACACAATACTGTCTGATAGCACTTTATCCGAATCCACGATCATCGGGGTCATGCCGTTTTCAAGGAGTAAAAACTGGAGCATCAGATATCCGTCTTCGGAGTACAATCCCAGGCGGGTGGAATCCCGGAGGTAAGCGTATATGCCTTTGTGCGTTTTTTCATTGAGGTGATGTTCGGCGATGCGGTCAACCTGGTGGAGATCGAAGGTTTCGTTTTGGTACATGGTCAGGTGGTTAACGATGGAATCGTATTCCATGGAGGGGAGAATGCCGTGATAAATGGCCGTGACCGGATTGGCGTCCTCAGGGGAGGGGTTTTCTTCCGTTTGAGGGTCGGATTGACGACAGGACTGACCAATGAATATCGTGAAGGTAATGCAGAAAATGATGATTTTCGATTTTCTCATATTTGGAATATCTTTTTGGTCAAAGATAATACTAAAATTGAACCCCGAAATGAAAGAATATCCGTATTTTTGCGTTAGTAAACCTGAGTCATAAAACAAAGTAGCGATGAAAAATTTAGCACTATTTGCATTTGTATTTCTTTTTGGGCTGGCTTCGTGCAACTCCGGCAGCGACGCTGATATCCGTGCCCAGGCCAAAGAAAGTATTGAAAATAAGACAGTTGTAGCTCCCGGTTCCTCCGGATTAATGGCTGCGCAGACGTCCGATGGCAATCACGTCACGGGGGCGTTGACCACGATTGCGTTTGAAAGCAAGAAATTCACGTTTGAGGACGCTGTTTCCGGTGACAAAGTAGAAGCCACCTTTGAATTTACCAATACGGGTAATGAGGCGTTGTTGATCTCTGACGTGAAGACGTCGTGCGGATGTACGGCTTCCGATTATCCGAAAGAGCCAGTAGCCCCCGGGGAGAAAGGGACCATCAAAGCGGTATTTGATACAGCCGGGAAAACCGGTTCCCAGACCAAAAACATTACCGTGATGACGAACACAGAGCCTTCTGCCAACGTGTTGATCATAGAAGGATTCGTCGAAAAGAAAACCGCTTCTTAGACATATAAATCTTTTTCCTTACGGGAAGAGATCTCAATTTCTAATAGTTAGAAACGATAGATAGGAGAGGCACTGGATATGTTCCGGTGCCTTTTTTATTTCATATAGGTTCATGCCGGTAAATCCGCCATTCATGTTCACGTCTACCAGACCTGGTCCCCGGGTTGTTAGGTAAATTTACCTATCTGCAGGTAGTTTGATGTATTAGGTAAGCAACGAACGTGGCAATAGGCATACAACCAAAGCGGCTTAGCTTCACAAGCGCAGGCCGTTGGTGGCTTGCACTTTGGAAGTGCCCGCCACCTGAAATCGGCAC
>CALGAA010000435.1 GCA_937952445.1 uncultured Bacteroidota bacterium
AGATGGTACCCCACTTTCCCAAATCCTGACGGGTTCCTATCCCGGCACAAGAGCCCTGGCCCAAATGCCCGTCAAAGCAGAATCACTATCTCCGGAACTCGGCCTCCATCTGATCGAATTTGATGTCGAAGAAATTGCCGATGAAATTCTGCTGACTAATCTCAAAAACCACCCTCAGATACTCGCCGTTCAGCGTAATCACTATCTCGAGAACCGTCGCAAACCCGATGATCCACGGTTTGACGATCAATGGCCCCTCCGTCGAAATACCACACTCAATGCGGACATTGAAACCGAGGCAGCCTGGGATATCACAGTAGGTGGAAAGATCGGAAACCGCCACGATATCGTAATCGCGGTCATCGATGACGGTTTCCAGGTCGACCATCCCGACCTGATCGAAAACATATATGTGAATGTCAATGAAATACCAGGTAATGGAATCGACGATGACAACAATGGGTACATCGACGATTATATGGGATGGAACTTCCAGACCAACAACGATTCCCTCAATGTCGGTGACCACGGTGAACCGGTAGCCGGCGTTATCGGTGCGCGGGGGAACAATGGAATCGGTATCGCAGGCATCAATTGGGATGTCAAAATCTTGCCTTTGTTGCTCGACGAAAAATTCACCGATGCCGGCCTGCTGGCGAGTTACATATACGCCTATAAATTGCGAAAAAGATTCAACGAATCGCGGGGCCAGGATGGAGCGTTCGTGGCAGCCACCAATTCATCGTGGGGAGCAGAGCGGTATTTTCCGGACGAATTTCCGGTCTGGTGCAATTTTTACGACAGCCTCTCTACCGTAGGTATTTTGAATTGCGTGGCGACTTCCAACAACAACCTCAATGTCGATGACATCGGAGACATTCCTTCCCTGTGTCCGAGTGAATCGGTCATCGTGATGACCAATTCGGATATGAACCGCAAACTCGTGGGGGCATATGGGCCGGAAAATGTGGATTTGGCTGCGCCGGGCGAAAATATTTTCACGCTAAAAGGGATGGGATACGGATACGAAAGCGGAACGTCCTTTTCCACCCCCGTGGCGACCGGTATTTTGGGCCTGATGTACAGCGTACCCGTAGGGGGCATCCTCGAAGCCGCGCTGGACAATCCGGAGCAAACCGCGCTGTTGTTCAAGCAAATCATGATGGACAGTTATGATTACGTACCCGAACTGGATGGTAAAATCAAATATCCGGGAATAATCAATGCCCGCAAGGCAGTGGAAGGGGTATTGGCCTATTTTGCTGTGGATAGCATCATGTATTGCCCCATCGACAGTCTGGAGTCCGAATACTACCTCGACTCCCTGATTATTGGTTCTGAAATTGTAGCATCCGGGGACAACTCAGGATACAAACCGCAGAGTTTTTTGCTGGACACCCTGGAACAGGGCCGATATATTTCCACCTCTATTATTTCCAATTCGACGACAGATTCGCTGGATTTTGTGGTGTGGATGGACAGGAATGCAGATTCTGTTTTTTCAGAAAATGAAATTCTGGTTCAGGCAAGGGACCGGGGCCGGTGGGACGGCACATTTTTCATGCCGGAGACTGTGGATTCCGGGTACTACAACCTGCGCGTGGGGGTTCTCGCCCCGACAGACAGCATCAACCCTTGTGGAGTCAATATCCCGGATTATGAATACGAAGATTATACGGTTTATGTCAAATTGAATCCGTTGCTGTGCCAGCTGCCACCTGAAGTGGATACCATCATGACCGGACCGGATTACCTGCAAATCATGTGGGCGGAAGTTGATAGTTCGGTCGCTTACGTTTTCCGGTATCGCCAGCAGGGGGCTTCGGAGTGGGAAGACGAAATGGTCGATACAGCAAAGATGTTTACCCTGGAAGAACTCGAGGAATGCACGCCTTATGAATTTCAGGTGCGAAGTGTGTGCTACTACGATACGAGCTCGTACTCCCCCATTGCCGTATTTATCACGCAATGCCGCACGTCCAACCGCAATCAGCAGTTTTCTGAGCAAATCAACCTCTACCCCAACCCCAGTCCGACGGGTGAATTGACGATTGATTTCCGGGATGCGATGTCGGTTATCGGGCGTTCTGAAGTGACTGTTTCGTTGTATTCCATGGAAGGGCGTCTGATCAGGCAGGAACAGCTTCCGTGGCTGACGTCGGATGTCGTCCGATTTAGCTGGCCCGGAATACCGAGAGGTATGTATACGGTCAAGATCGATCTGGAGGATCGGTTTGCGGTGAAGAAATGGATGGTGCCATAAGGATATTCCGTTCAGCATCTCCGGACGTCGACTACATTTTGCCATGCCTTGCTTGCAGGGTGAAGAGAATTATCCCAGGCAAGTGAAAGCTCTGCATTCTCTGCAGCTCTGCGGAGAATAAATCGACCCCTGTTTCCAATGGGAGGGATAACCGCAAAGGGCGCAAAGGTGAAGAGGATTATAGGGGAAGGTTAACCGCAAAGACGCAAAGGTGGAGAGGATTATATCAAAAGTGAAAGCTCTGCATTCTCTGCACCTCTGCGGTGAAATAAACAGTCCCTATGATTTACCAGCCACGTATACAAAAAAAACAGGGAAATCCGGTTTCGAATTTCCCTGCAAATTTGTGTTATTATAAAATTCGTAATTTTACAATTCGTCCAGTTTGAAGTTTTTCCATTTCACCCGGATTCCGCCACCGCTGTGAATCTGCAGCGCAATCCGACCCTGGGATTGACCGATGAGATCATCCCTGAGATCGGTCATCAGTTCACCGTTGAGCCAGGTTTGAACATGATCTCCTTCCAGCTTGATTCGCATCGTATTCCATTCCCCCATATTCACGTCGCCTTTGCCTTCGGGAATTTTGTGCAACCAACCCCGACCGTAGGATTCGTAGATTCCTCCACTATTGTGTCCCGGAGGGGCCACTTCCACCTGCCATCCGCTAACTTTCGCTTTATCTTCCACGAAAGACCGGAAAAAGATCCCGCTGTTTCCATCGGCTTCCTGAAGGAAATCAAC
>CALGAA010000436.1 GCA_937952445.1 uncultured Bacteroidota bacterium
CTGGATCTCCTCATTGTCAGTGCTAATCGGTACGAACAAAGTCGTTCATCAGCCCCGGTTGCTATTTCGGCGATTTCGACAGAATTGCTGTCGGAGACCAAACCACAGCGGCTGGATGAAGTCCTCAACAAAGTGGAGGGGGTGCACATGGTCGACCTCGGCAGCGAACAACATACCATGGCGATCCGCCAGCCGATCAATTACAAAGGCCTGTTCCTGTATCTGGAAGACGGCATTCCTATCCGGCCTACCGGGGTGTTCAATCACAACGCCTTGCTTGAAATGAATATGGCAGCGCTCAGTCGGATAGAGGTCATCCGGGGCCCGGCTTCATCCCTGTATGGGAGTGAAGCGATAGGGGGTGCCATCAATTTTATTTCACTTCGGCCGACGGTACATCCTTCCGGGTATATTAGCATTCAGGGCAACACTTCTGGTTATCGTCGTGCCGATTTCAATGCGTCCAATACATTCGGAAAAATCGGGGTAGGTGCGTATGGGTATTATGCACAGCGCAAAGATGGAATCCGTCAGCACAGTGATTTTGACAAATTAGCTCTGACCTTACAGGGGAATTACATCATCAATGATCGAAATACCTTAAAATTTGACCTCACCTACGTCGATTATTACGCGGACATGACGGGATCGATGGACAGCACGTTTTTCTATGGTAAAGATTTTTCCAGTCAACATACTTTTACCAACCGTCAGGTCGACGCTCTTCGGACAAAACTCAGTTACCACCATTTTTGGGGAGATGACGCCAAAACAAGTGTTACCGCTCTGGCCCGGAATAATTCGATTCGCCAGAATCCTTCGTACCGTGTTCAGGATGATTACTCCCCCTGGAGTAACCCCCGGGGCGACCGGTCTCTTGCGCACGGTGAAATAAACGAGGATCGAGTGTATAGTCTGGGATTAATTGCGCAGCATACCCATCCTATTCCCATTTTTCGGGGCTCCAATCTGTCCGTGGGCATCAATATCGATTGGAGTCCGGATCATTTTACGGCGGATTATATTGCTATTGACAAGAATCCGGAAGGAGTATATACCAATTTTCATCTTCGGGATAGCGTCCTGACCGATTATGAAGTGTTGTTGTTGAACACTGGCCTATACGCGAATTGGACCTTTGAAGTGAACGATTGGCTGCAGCTCACTGCTGCGATGAGGTACGATCGGCTCAATTATGATTTTCGGAACAACCTGGACGAGAATGCGTTTTCGGGGGCGCCGGATGATGTAGACAATTTCCGGGCAATCACACCTAAGGTAGGTCTCAACCTGGATTTGCAATCAGGAAATGGATTATATGCCAACTACAGCCAGGGTTTTTTACCACCTCAAATCACCGAATTATACCGGGGTGTTCGTATTCCGGTCCTACAGCCTTCTGTTTACCACAACTATGAATTGGGTGGATATTTCCAATGGGGAAAGAAGATCGGCCTGGATGTCAGTCTGTATCAACTGAACGGCAAAAACGAAATCATTACTGTCCTGCTTGACGATGGTTCGGAAGAAAATCGGAACGCGGGACAAACAATCCATCGGGGCATCGAATATGGATTGAGGTGGCAGATTTGGGACGATTTGCATTTTAGATGGAGTGGCACAAACGCCGTGCACAAATTTGGCGAATACGAAGAGTCCGGAAACAATTATGCCGGTAATGAAATGGGGCAGGCTCCTTCCTGGATAGCCAATACCGAACTCGCATATAAACCGTCCTGGTTACCGACTGCGAGGATTGCCCTGGAATGGCAGTACGTCGACCAGTATTTTATGGATCACGCCAATACCGGACTATATCCGGGCTATCAGATATGGAATATCCGTGCGGGGTATGAAATCGGAGCACTGGAATTGTGGGTCAATGCAATGAACGTGACCGATGAATTGTACGCTACGGTGGTCAGGAGATCGCAGTGGGGCGATAGTTATCAGGCGGGAGAGCCCAGAACGATCACGGTAGGATTGGGGTACACCTTTAAAAAGAAAAACAATGAATAAATTGATTTTAAGGAAGAGGGGGGCTATGCCAAATATTTTGAAGTTGGGGATGTGCTTATGGTTCATGCTCGGAATATATTCATGTGTGGAAAAGCCTGATCAGGATGAAGTCGGGATGGAACCAATGCGGATTACAGATGCCGGTTCATACGCGGAAGGGCCATATTTTACCTCGGATCATCGGGGTCATCCCGTTTTGGTGTGGTCGGAACAAATCAATGCTGATGACCATAATTCGGGTTATGTGGTCAGATTCATCCGTTTTGAAGCTGATGGTCAGGGAATTGCTTCCAGTGGATGGGTGGAACCTTCACGAGGATGTTCCACAACGCGTGAAAGCATGAACAAAATCGCATTTCGGGAGGATGGAACCATGGTAGCGGTGTATGCCCGGCGCCAACCCACGGAAATAAATCGGTTTGCCGGAGCTTTATTTTACACGCTGTCCCGCGATGGCGGTAAAACCTGGGAGGAAGAAAAATATCTCCACGTCGGCGATACCACCGCTGGTTTGAGCCGAAGTTTTTTTGATCTGGCGACATTGCCGGACGGTGAGGTGGGGGCCGTTTGGCTTGATTCCCGCCTGACCCAAAAGCGCGGGGACGGATCTACCTTGTTTTTTGCCAAAACGGAAGGCCATTCGGGTTTTCTTTCAGACCAGCCCATTGATGAGGGAACGTGCGAATGTTGCCGAACGAATTTGTATGTAACCCGGAACGGAGATATTCACGTATTGTACCGATCGATTTGGAACGACAGCATCCGGGATATTGCACACGTTATTTCGAAGGATTTGGGAAAAACCTTCTCTGCTCCTGCCCGGATTAGCCCTGACAATTGGGTCATTTATGGATGTCCCCATACAGGTCCATCGGTAGCAGAATCGGAGGATGGGTTGAACATAAGTTGGTTTACCATGGGTGGGAATCCGGGTATTTACAAAACGCTATTCGACCCGTCGTCCGGGACTTACGATCACAAGGCATTGTTGAGTTCTGAGGGACGACATCCCCAGGTTATCGCGACTGGTCAACAATCCGTCGTGCATTTTTGGGAAGAAAACGATGGGAGGTCCGGCCCATCGCACGAGATGGCCGGCCACGGACCCGTTCCGAGCCTTTCGATCCGCGATTTTTCAGAACCCCATTCCGTTATCAAAGCGCAGGTATGGCAAAGGGGGGAGCCTGTTCGGGAACATTGGGTTTCTTCTGCGAAACGATTCTCATCTGTTCCAGTGGCGGTTCCGTTGATAAATGATTATATCGGGGTGGCCTGGCTGCAAAAGATGGACGACGGATCCATGTCTGTGATGTATCGAAGGATAAAAGCATGAGGGAATCGTCCGCCTTGTGGCGGCTTATTCGTCGGAAATGTCAGGAATTTTGTGAATGGTGTTACAGGCAACTGGGTAATAAAAAAACCCATACATCGCGAGGATGTATGGGTTCTCATGTTTTGCGCCTCAACAAGGACTTGAACCTTGGACCTACGGATTAACAGTCCGCCGCTCTAACCAGCTGAGCTATTGAGGCAATTTTATGATTGTATTTCTGAACCTATTTAAGGATTTCAGTTTGCTATCTTTCCAACTGTCCATAGCTCCTGATCTGTTCCACCAAATCGATGCGGTGGCTTGATTGTCTCGCCATTTTACGAGATCGGATCAATCAGATTATGTTGGTCTTTCTCAAGCGAATGCAAAGTTATCAATTATCGCCAATTCTGCAAAAAAATCCGGAGTTTTAATTTTTTCGAAAGTGTTTTTCGACTTTCGTCGCCAGAGCAGGGCCGACGATGGTAGCTAATTCATCACGTCCGGCATTGCGGATGTTCTTGACTGACTTAAATGCCTGAAGGAGTTTTTGGGACGTTTTTTCACCTACCCCGGGGATCTGTGTAAGTTCGGTCTGATGAACCCTTTCGGATCGTTTCTTCCGATGGAAATTGATCGCAAAACGGTGGGCTTCGTTTCGCGCTTGCTGGATCAATTTCAGTGATTCCGACTTTTTGTTGATGTACAGCGGGATCGGATCACCGGGAAAATAGATTTCCTCCAGTCGTTTGGCGATCCCAATCACGGTCACTTCGTGATCGATGTCCAATTTGCGCAAACTTTCCATTGCAGCGCCGAGCTGTCCTTTACCCCCATCGATGATAATCAGATCGGGTAAATCCTGACCTTCCTCCAAAACCCGGCTATACCGCCGAAAAATCACCTCTCGCATGGAGCCAAAATCATCTTGTCCTTCGATCGATTTGATGATGAAATGCCGGTAATCAGATTTTGCCGGTTTGCCATTTCGGAATACGACACAAGAGGCAACCGTATTGCTGCCCTGTATCGTGGAGTTGTCGAAGCATTCGATGTGATAGGGCATCTTTTTCATATTGAGATCGGACTTCAGCGTCTCGAGGATCCGCTCGGAGTGCCCCGGCTTTTTACGGTACTTGGCTTGCTGCTCGTAAAAATGCAGTTTGAAAAACTTGATGTTTTTGATCGACAGATCGATCAGGCTCTTTTTATCCCCGCGCTGTGGTCTGGTCACTTTTACATTTTCGGTAATCCAGCCGGGATTATGTGACACGACGACTTCCGGGGCGTTGGAGTTGAAACGGTCCCGAAACTGAGGAATCGTTGTTTCCAGAATGTCAGCTTCCGTAAGGTCTACTTTGAGCTTTATTTCTTCCGTATGTGAATTGATAATCGCCCCCCGGACCACCCGGATGTAATTGACAAACGCGTAATCGCCGTCAATTTCTACAGCGAAAACGTCGATGTTTTCAATCCGGGGATTGACCACCGTCGATTTGGCCTGATAATCCTCAAACGCGATCATTTTTTCTTTGAGCTCCTGGGCCTTCTCAAAATTGAGCTGGTCAGCAAAATATTGGATTTGACCCATTAAGTGGTCTTTCACAGGCTTGAAATTCCCACGTAGGATGTTTTTAATTTGCCGTATTTTGTCATTGTAATGCTCTTCCGATTCCAACCCCTCACAAGGTCCTTCGCAGTTTCCAATATGATATTCCAGACAGACCTTGTACTTTCCCGCCTCAATGTTTTCCTGGCTGAGGTTAAGATGGCATGTCCTCAATGGGAACAGTTCCCGTATAAGATCCAACAGAATATTGGCTCGCCATTTGGAGGTATAAGGACCAAAATATTCGGAACCGTCCCGCTCAATCTGTCGGGTAAAAAAGACCCTGGGAAAACGTTCGTTTTTGATGCAAATGTAACTGTAGGATTTCCCGTCCTTCAACATGACGTTGTACCGCGGGAGGTGCCGTTTGATCAGTGTGTTTTCGAGAAGAAACGCATCAGATTCGCTTTCCACCACCGTCCATTTAATTTCGGCGGCGTTGTTGATCATCATGCGCGTCCGAAACTGACGGTGCTCATCCGTAGTGAAATAGCTCGATAGTCTGTTTTTGAGATTTTTAGCTTTTCCAATATAAATCGGTGTACCCGATTTGTTGAGGAAAAGATAAATCCCGGGCGTACGAGGGATCGATCCGGATATTTTTTCAAAATCTTCGCGTTTCATAAGCTGTATGCCCTAATTTATAAAATCACCTGCTAATATAGAGAGGTGGATTGAGAGAATCTTTATCTTTACGGGGCCAATAAAAATAACATTGCACCATGAAAAAAGATTATCAGCATAAAAAAGTTTTGCTCCGGGTAGACTTTAATGTTCCTCTGGATAAGGATTTTCAAATTACCGATGATACACGGATTCAGGCTGCCCTCCCTACCATCCAGACATTGCTCGATCGCAATGCGGCGGTGATTCTGATGTCTCATCTGGGCAGGCCGCAGAAAAAAAGAAAGGACGACGGAAGCATCGACCGCGACAAGTTTACACTGCGTCATGTCGTGGATCGATTGTCCGACCTTCTTGGCCTTTCCGTCGAGTTTGCCACTGATACGGTAGGGAAGGACGCTCGTCAAAAAG